>CAYLZS010000406.1:0-7930 GCA_964388065.1 uncultured Granulosicoccaceae bacterium | reverse complement strand
GCATGGAGGCTATCAACAAGTTCTTCACACCTGAGTTCAGAAATCGTCTTGACTCGATTGTGCAGTTCGGCCCACTTGATCGAACCACTATCATCAGCGTTGTAGACAAATTCCTGTTCGAGCTCGAAGAGCAGCTGAACGAGAAGAACGTTGAGATAGACATTACCGATTCAGCCAAGGGCTGGCTTGCAGACAATGGCTTTGATGCAAAGATGGGTGCCCGACCAATGAGTCGCATCATACGGGAAAACATCAAGAAGCCGCTTGCCGATGATATCCTGTTCGGTGAGTTGTCGAAGGGTGGCAAGGTGAAAGTACTGGTTGATGAGTTCGGCGAGCTGACTTTTGAAATAGAGAATGTCACCGCTCCCGTCTAACATCTGCGGTGCCGGCGCATCGCAAGTGTAGCCGGGGTAGGTGGCGTGGTGAAAATCAGCCGGTAGTAAAACAGAAAGGCACGCTCTCAGGCGTGCCTTTTTTTATTTCAAAAGCGAATTGTTAACGCGGGGTGTTGTTGGGCAGCTGCTATGCCTGTGGCGTGCACTACATAGCCACAAAGTAGTCTGCACCAAACAGAGTCAGCTCTAACGGCTTCTGTAGGTAATCCGGCCTTTGGTCAGGTCATAGGGAGTCATCTCCACTGTTACCTTGTCACCAGTCAGGATTCGGATGTAGTGCTTGCGCATCTTGCCGGAGATATGTGCAGTCACAACATGACCGTTCTCCAGCTCAACGCGGAACATGGTGTTGGGCAATGTATCTACTACAGTACCCTCCATTTCAATCGCTTCTTCTTTCGCCATTCACTCTTCTTCAATTGTGGTCGGGCAGGTGCAATTGGCCCAAACGGCCCGGAAAACAGGAAATGCACCGGCTCTCAGTCAAATTATGGGCCAGTCGCGCAAGTTTAAAGGGTATGCGGCAGTTTTGAAACAATTTGTATTATTCGACAGATGTTTGCCGGATGTTTATTCTGATCCGTCTGTACAAATTCCGGCTTTTACCGTGGTTATGGCCTACAATACTGCCGGCACATAATACGAGCGATTGGATGTATTGTCCGGTACGGGAAAAAGCAAAAACCACAGGTCGCTTCAGCAACCTGATGGAGCTGTATGAGCAAAATTATGTTTTGCTCAGGCTGCTGATACCCGATCTGAAAAATGCCGAACCGCAGGCCCGGGTCTCCAGGGTGGCTGGTTGTCTGCCTCTGTATATGCATCTCAGCGAGCAGACCCCGTACACCAGCACACTGAGGCTCACCTACCGGTTTGTTGAATCCGAGGGTGATTCCATGCGAGCGATAGCTGAGCCGGATCTGATGCTGCGCGTCTACCATGATGCCCGGTCCGCCGAAGTGATCAGCGGGCTTATCCATGGCCAGCAGCACGTTAAACGAAAAACCCGCGGTCTGGATAACTCCTGGCAACTGAACCGATTTTTATATAAATGGCTCCGATATCTGCGCCACCGTGGTCACCATCTTTCTGAGGACACCGGGGCTGCCTGAGACGGTTTCCAAAGATACTGTTCTCGTTGTGCGGTCATCAGATAAAATCTGGCTGATCGGTATAGAAATGACGAGAATTTTTCGGTTTTAAGATGTCTTATAGGTGAATTAAAACCCCTGCCTTTGTTATTATGGAAGGCTCAGTCAAACGCTTTTAATTTGTGACATCTAAGCTGGACTGTGTTTACGAAGTAAAGCATTTAACCATCTGAGAATTGAAAATAATTCAAAGCTAATTCTGCTGTACCAACCTCGCGTTTTTTAGCCACAGTGATTCCGGCTTTAACAACGGCAGCTGCGACAGAGCTGCAGCAGGCAAGTCTTTGAGTATAAAAAGCGCACATGCTTGATAAACATTTAGTCCCAATTGTAAAGCCACCGTTAAAAAAAATAGCCGGTGTATTGCTGCGAGCTGGTGTGACTGCAGACCAGGTAAGTCTGGCGGGGTTTGCACTGGGAATGCTCGGGGTGGTTATGGTGGCGACGGAGAACTATACCGTTGCACTGTTGCTACTGCTTCTAAATCGCATTGCGGATGGACTTGATGGAGAGGTCGCGCGACTGAAGCTGCAGACGGACGCCGGAGGGTTTCTCGATATCACCCTGGATTTTATATTCTATGCCTCTTTTCCGTTGGGATTTGCCTTTGCAGACCCTGCGGCTAACGCTTTGCCGGCTGCAATTCTGGTGGCGAGTTTTGTTGGCACCGGTGCAAGCTTCCTTGCTTTTTCCTCTATGGCTGAAAAGCGCAATATCCAGCATCCGGACTTTGCCTATAAGAGTTTTTATTATCTGAACGGATTGGCAGAGGGCTCGGAAACTATTATCTGCTTCGTACTAATGTGTCTGTTGCCCGCGTACTTCCCAGTGATTGCCGGTTTGTTTGCATTTATCTGTGTGCTAACAACAATTAACCGGGTTGTGTTTGGCTACAAAACGCTGAAAGCAGGTGCAAACCAATCGGCTGGCTAAATTTCGTCGGCAATGTTTGTTGGGTCGGACTCTCAGGCCATTGGGGCAGGCTGCACTGATGGCCTGAGTGAACACTGAGTTGATCAACTCAGTGACCTTGAAACCCCGGGTTTAACTATAGCCCGCAGAGCCCTTTTTTTGCTTTCTTGTAGGAATTGATACCGACGATAGCTGAATCCATCTCGGTAGCGGTTACAGCGTTTGCAAATTTGCTTTCCAGCGTGAGTAACTGTTGTTTCACTTCAAGACACTCCACAGAGATCTGGTCTGCTTGAGCTGGTTCTGGCGCTGCCGTACGTGCAGTGGCAACAGATGTGCTTTGTCTCGGGTTTGGATCGTCTGCATACCTGACAGGCTTCCAGTCAGGTTGTGGTGCAGTAGCGGGTACATTTGCTGCCGGTTGCTGCGGGGCTGCATTGTTAAGCGACCCTGGTGCCGGTGTCATCACAATATCGCCTGATCTTTTGACCGGTGCAGCATTGGCGACCGGAGCAGCATTGGTCGCTGCAGGCACTGTCGCCTGGTTATTGGCAGCAGGTTGTGGCAGTGGTTGCTGAGTAACCGGTTGCGACTGACTATTGTTTACCTGGCCGTTGTTTATTGGGCCATTGTTTGTTGGACTGGTGCCCTGGTTATTACCTTGTTGCAGGCCAGGCAGCGGTTGAGGTATCGGCTTGAGGTCGGGGCCAACGATTACGTAGGGCACACCTTTTGGTGGTGGGTCTGGTGAAAAGGTTGGTGTACCATCCTTATGCTTCCACGAATATAACGCGTTCGCGCCGACCGCTTGTGACAATGCCAGAGTTAATACCACCGAAGTGAATTTGAGCGATTTCATCATGCCTGCCTCTCAAAGATCGGCTAATGTAAGCATCGAACGTGCCTTATTGGATAGTTGCGCTGAGAAATCTGCTGCAATGTCTTTGTTGAGCAGATAATGGCCATTTTATGGGTAGCGCTCGGTGGTGCCTGCGGTGCGACACTCAGGTATCTGCTCGTCAAGTTTTTGTCTGCTGGTGCTTTAAATTTTCCCGTCGGTACGTTGGTGGCAAACGTTTCCGGTTCCTTTCTTATTGGTTTGCTGGCGGGTAGTTTTTTCCACGATCCGAAAATGGCACAGGGGCCAAAACTTTTTTTTCAGACCGGACTATTGGGAGCATTCACCACTTTTTCTGCATTTTCGCTGGAGACAATGCAGCTCTGGCAATCGGGTCACCTGAAATCTGCGGTGATGAATATCCTGCTCAATGTCAGTCTCTGTCTCTTTGCTGTAGTTCTCGGTATGGTGCTCGGTACAGCTGTCTCGACAAAGCTCAGATAAAAGGCCGGACAAGCGTGTCAGATGTACACATCCGTATTGTCCGGGTGCTCATGAATCGGTGTTATGACACTCGTCATCTGCTATGTACGCAAGAAGGATTTTCCCGGGTATATTTGACTGTGGCTTTATTGGGCAAGTTGCTATACTTGGCATAATCTAATGAGAGTAATTCACCTACTACATGCTTGACGCAAAACTGTTCAGAACAGATCTGGATCTGCTGTCCAAAGAAATGGGTCGGCGCGGCTACGAGCTGGATACCGAGGCGGTTGAAGGATTGGAAGTTCGTCGTCGTGATCTGCAAATTAAAACCCAGGAACTGCAAGCTGAAAGAAACACCCGTTCGAAAGAAATTGGTGCGGCTAAAGCCAAAGGTGATGATATTGAACCATTACTGGCACAGGTGAATGATCTGGGTGAAGAGCTCAAGCGTTGTGAACAGGATCTGTCAGAGCTACAAGGCAACCTGCGTGATATCTCTCTTGCAGTTCCCAACCTGTTGCACGAATCTGTACCGGCCGGTAAGTGTGAGGAAGACAACAAAGAGATTCGTCAGTGGGGTACACCGCGCAAGTTCGATTTTGATGTTCTCGACCATGTAGATTTAACCGAAGACAAAGGCCTTGATGCAGCCGCTGGTTCTCTTCTAACCGGTTCACGCTTTGTCGTAATGCGCAACGAAATTGCCAGGCTGCACCGTTGTATTGCTCAGTTCATGCTCAACCTGCATACCACTGAACACGGTTATACCGAGATGAATGTGCCATATATTGTCAATGCAGATTCATTGCTTGGTACCTCACAACTGCCTAAGTTTGGCGAAGATCTTTTTGCCCTTGAAGGCGACAGTAGCTACTACCTGATTCCAACATCAGAAGTACCGCTGACGAATTTGGTCAGAGATAAAATACTGGAAAAAAACGAACTGCCCATAAGCCTGACTGCGCACACACCGTGCTTCAGGTCGGAAGCCGGTTCGTACGGTAAAGACACTCGAGGCATGATCAGACAACACCAGTTTGAGAAGGTTGAGCTGGTACATATCGTACGCCCGGAAGAGTCATGGAATACGCTCGAAAAGCTGGTCGGTCATGCAGAGACCATACTGCAAAAGCTCGAGCTGCCTTATCGGGTGGTGACACTGTGTGGCGGCGATACAGGTTTTGCTGCCAGTAAAACCTACGATCTTGAAGTTTGGCTGCCCGGTCAGGACGCCTATCGTGAAATTTCATCCTGCAGTAATTGCACAGACTTTCAGGCCAGGCGCATGAAAGCACGCTTCAGAAATGACGAAGGCAATACCGAACTGGTCCATACGCTGAACGGGTCCGGGCTTGCGGTCGGCAGAACGCTGGTAGCCATCCTTGAAAACTACCAGCAGTCAGACGGAAGTATCACCGTGCCTGACGTCTTGCAGGCAATGATGGGTACTGACGTCATTCTGAAGTGATAGTGGCGAATCTCAAAGCCGATATCGTATATTAAGTATCGGGTAGTAAATTATCCGGCATTTCCGACGTGCAGTCCGATCGCTATAGGGCTTAGGACCGCGTGCCTTTGTGCTCTTTCCTTTAAGACTCTTCACAGTGCAGCTCTCCCCGGGCTATTGTCGCATGGTGTTATGTCAACGCTTGACGCTTCGGCTGGCATCAAGATATGCTGAATTTCGAGTTGGAAGCGTTCGATTGCAAGAACTTGTGAATCAGGCTTCCACGCACTGAAAAATAAAGAGGAGAGAAAGCCATCCATGTCAGGCAGTTCAGCGCGTACGCTCGATACCTTTCCCAAATACCTGCTTCACAATGCAGTCAAATACGCCAATAAGGCTGCAATGCGTGAAAAAAACTATGGTGTCTGGCAGTCATGGACATGGTCTGAGCTGCTTGATGAGATACGTGCTTACTCCATTGGTCTGCAACAGCTGGGAGTTCAACCCGGCGACAAAGTAGCCATTGTCGGTAGTAATCGACCACGTCTCTACTGGACTTTTGCCGCTGTTCAGTCACTGGGTGGTGTGCCGGTCCCCGTTTATGCAGAGTCAGTCGCTGAGGAAATGGAATATGTCCTCGAGCACGCAGACGTTCGCTATGCCGTTTGTCAGGACCAGGAGCAGATTGACAAGGTCCTGTCGATGACGGAACGGCTGGGCGATCTGCAACACCTTATATATGACGAACATCGAGGTTTGCGTGACTACGATCACGATCGCCTGCATGCAATCGATACTCTGCAGGCTCAGGGA
The DNA here is from genome assembly GCA_964388065.1 of uncultured Granulosicoccaceae bacterium. Taxonomy (GTDB): domain Bacteria; phylum Pseudomonadota; class Gammaproteobacteria; order Granulosicoccales; family Granulosicoccaceae. Next base: position 1,885 of record CAYLZS010000406.1, on the reverse strand, counting down.
CGCGATGCACTGGCCAACAATGCTGATCTTGCAGATCAATGGGTCAATGGTATTGAACAGGGTCAGGGTACAGAGTTATGCGTTATGTTGTATACCTCAGGCACCACAGGCAAACCCAAGGGTGTAATGCTTTCCTATGACAACCTGCTGCTCTCGTCGTTAAACGGCAATACTTTTGACAATCTCGACCACACTGAAGAAATAATCGCCTATCTGCCATTGGCGTGGGTAGGGGATCATGTATTTTCCTATGGTCAGTTTCTTACTGCAGGTTATTGTGTTTGCTGCCCTGAAAGCGGTGAGACCATTGATGTGGATCGTCGGGAGATTGCACCGACTTATTTTTTTGCACCACCCCGTGTTTTTGAAACTCTGCTTACTACCATTACGGTACGCATGGAAGATGCTGGTAAGTTCAAGAAAACTGCCTACCAGTATTTTATGAAGGTGGCGGAACGTTGCGGTGAAGATTTGCTTAACGGCAAAACGGTTGGTATAGCTGACCGAATTAAATACAAACTGGGTAATCTGGTTATCTATGGTCCGTTGCGTAACCAGCTGGGCATGAGCCGTGTAAAAGTAGGCTACACCGCGGGTGAAGCCATCGGCCCTGAAATATTCAGCTTTTATCGTTCGCTGGGTATTAACCTCAAACAACTCTACGGACAAACAGAGGCCAGTGTGTATGTGACAGCACAACCGGATGGCGAAATTTATTCGGACACAGTTGGCAAACCTTCTCTTGATGTAGAGCTAATGCTCAATGATGATGGCGAGGTGCTATACCGCTCGCCCGGTGTATTTATGGGTTACTACAAAAACGAAGAAGCCACACTCGCTACCAAAACAACTGACGGGTGGGTGTATACCGGCGATGCAGGTTTTATTGATGACGGTGGTCATCTGCATATTATCGACCGCGCTAAAGACGTTGGTAAGCTGAACGACGGCAGCATGTTCCCGCCCAAGTACATTGAAAATAAACTGAAGTTTTTTCCTAACATTAAAGAAGTGGTGGCGTTCGGTGATGAGCGTGATTACACCACTGTGATGATCAACATCGATCTCGCATCAGTAGGCAACTGGGCTGAGCGCAACAATATCGCGTACGCTTCCTACCAGGAGCTTGCAGGGCACGAGCAGGTATATGCAATGATTAAGGAGCATGTTGATCAGGTAAACCGGGACCTCAGTCAGGAGCCGCGGATGTCAGGCTCGCAGGTAGTGCGTTTTCTGGTGTTGCATAAAGAACTTGATGCTGATGACGGCGAACTCACCAGAACTCAAAAAGTAAGGCGCTCATTTATAGCTGAACGCTACAAGCCGCTTATTGAGGGACTTTACAACGGCGCTACTGAGTGTTTCATTGCAACCGAAGTTGTATTTGAAGACGGCAGAAAAGGTGAGATCTCGGCTGATGTGAAGATAGTTGATATGCCCGTATACACGCCGGATGAGTCCGCTGAACCGTTGCGAGAGATTGCTTAACCTGATGAATACTGATCGGAACGTAGCCGATGAATAACGGGGCTAAGCTTGCCGGCGCGATCAATCCCGGTGACGAAATCCTTCGTGTGCAGGATATTTCACTTTCATTCGGTGGTGTGAAAGCGCTGACTAATATTTCATTCGATATTTTAAAGGGTGAAGTCAGATCGATAATCGGCCCTAACGGTGCCGGCAAGTCATCGATGCTCAATGTAATTAACGGGTTTTATCACCCGCAGGTGGGCGAGCTTTTCTATTGTGGTAAGAAACGCAAGTCTACCAAGCCACATAAAATAGCCCACCAGGGTATTGCCCGAACCTTTCAGAACATTGCACTGTTTACGGGAATGTCGACGCTTGACAACATCATGACCGGTCGATTTACCCACATGAAAAG
>CAYLZS010000405.1:0-4822 GCA_964388065.1 uncultured Granulosicoccaceae bacterium | reverse complement strand
GAGCAATCACGACACACTCATGGTGAATTCAACACCTATCGTGATTCGTTCATTGACTGGTGTATTCCCGCAAAGCTTCCGTGATCTGACACTGGTCGCAGGCACCATTGGTGACTACGCAGCGATAGTTGTCAACAAAGACAGCCCGGTTAACAATATGGAAGACCTAATTGCCGCATACGACGCTGATCCGGCTAAAACTGCTGTTGGTGGTGGTTCTGTACCAGGCGGAATGGATCACCTTGTTGCAGCTATGGTTATGGAAGCTGCTGGTAAAGACGCACTGGGTGTTAAGTACATACCATACGATGCTGGCGGTAAAGCTATGGCAGCACTGCTTTCAGGTGAGATCGCCGCACTGTCTACCGGGTTTTCAGAAGCAGTTGAACTTGCCAAAGCCGGTGAAGTGAAAATTATCGGTGTCACTTCAGACGAGCGTGTAGATGCAGCGCCTGATGCCATGACAATGAAAGAGCAGGGCATTGATACAACTTTCGTTAACTGGCGTGGTTTTTTTGCAGCCCCCGGCCTGCCTGATGACAAGCTTGAAGCGTATCAGACCGTATTGAGTGATATGTACGATACAAAAGAATGGGAAGAAGTACGCGCACGTAACGGTTGGGTAAATATTCACAACTCTGGTGATGACTTCAAATCTTTTCTTGAAGCGCAGGAAACTGTCATTGGTGACTTGATGAAAAAACTCGGCTTTCTGTAGCCGCAGTAATGGCAGAGCGATTTGTCGCTCTGCCATTTGTAACTGGCTTTGGTTGGTCAATAGTGTGAACCTGCCTCAGTTAACGAATACAGACCCATCGCTTTGTGTATTTCAGCCAAAGTAAATCAACGAGTACATTCCCCATGTGCGCGCAACAGATCACTCTGACTTAAGGAATCGCCATGGCTTTAGATCGTTGGATTGCACTGGTGATTCTTGGCATCTGCCTGATCTATGGCTATACCGCGTGGTTCACCATGGACGATGCACTTGCACCGTTTATGCGACGCAATCCGATTTGGCCAAGCACTTTCCCCAAAGTCTTGTCGATTCTCGGAATCGTGGCTGCGATGATCATTGTTCTGGGTCTGGAGAAGGCAGAACAAAAAGAGCACGACATAGACTACCGCCGACTTACTGAATACAACCTCGGGCAGGCGGTATTGCTGCTGGCGCTAATGGTGGCTTATGCACTTTGCCTGCGACCGGTAGGCTTTCTTATTTCCACCTCTGTATTTTTAATTGCAGGTGCGGTGATTCTGGGTGATCGAAAATGGCATGTGATGATACCCATTGCGGTTATTGCATCGCTTGTGGTGTGGTATCTGGTGCAGCAGGTGCTGGGCATCTATATGCGTCCGCTACCAGGCGCTTTAGAAAGTATATTTGGGGCCTGATGTGTTAGAAGGAATCTTAATCGGGCTTAAAACAGCGCTTTCCATCCAAAATCTTTTAATGGTTATTGGCGGATGTCTGATCGGCACCTTCATTGGCATGCTACCGGGACTCGGGCCGATGTCTATTATTGCCATTATGATACCGGTGGCGATCTCTATCGGTGATCCATCTGCGGCTTTAATTCTATTGGCCGGGGTTTACTACGGCGCTATTTTTGGTGGCTCAACCTCTTCTATTTTATTAAACGCTCCTGGTGTTGCCGGCACCGTTGCCAGTAGCTTTGACGGTTACCCAATGGCCCGCCAGGGCAAGGCCGGTAAAGCACTAACGGTAGCCGCGATTGCCAGTTTTTGCGGTGGTACCATTGGTGCGATTTTGTTGATGATATTTGCACCTGCACTGTCATCGGTGGCATTGCTGTTTCACTCGGCAGAATACTTTGCACTGATGATTGTCGGTTTGTCTGCGATTGCAGCATTTGCAGGGACCGGGCAAGTCACCAAAGCGCTGTTGATGACCATAGTCGGCTTAATACTGGCAACGGTAGGTGAGGGCGCATTGTTTAACATGCCACGCTTTACAATGGGCTTAATGGACCTGCAGTCAGGCTTTGGGTTTATTACCCTTGCGATGGCTATGTTTGCCTTGCCCGAAGCGCTCTACCTGGTATTAAAACCGCCGCGTGATAATTCAAACAGCGGTGAAATAAAAGATTTACGAATCACTGCACGCGAAGGCCTGGCCATTGCACCTGTCATTGGACGGCAATCACTACAGGGATTTTTTATTGGTGTGTTGCCAGGTGCAGGTGCCACCATTGCCAGTTTTCTAGGCTATGCAGTAGAGCGCAATATAGCCAGCAAGAAAGAGCAGGAACAGTTCGGTAAAGGGTCAGTAAAGGGCCTTGCTGCGCCAGAGACTGCCAACAACGCCGCCTGTACAGGATCATTTGTACCGCTGCTGACACTGGGCATACCGGGCTCCGGTACCACCGCAATTCTACTTGGCGCATTGATCGCATTAAACGTCTCACCCGGCCCACGCCTGATGATTGATGAACCACAGATTTTCTGGGCGGTGATCATTTCAATGTACATTGGCAATCTGGTGTTACTCATTCTAAATTTGCCGTTGATTCCCTACATTGCCAAAGTACTTACCATCCCAAGGCAATACCTGATTCCGTTTATCCTGTTCTTTACACTAATGGGCGCCTACATCGGGCAGAATAACGCTACAGAACTGTTATTACTTGTGGGCTTTGGCATCTGTGCGACTGCGTTGAAATTTGCAGACTATCCCTTAGCACCATTGTTAATTGGTTTTATCCTGGGCGGCATGCTGGAGGATAACTTTTCACGCTCTATGCAGCTTTATGATGGCATTTCGTTTATCTGGCAGAGACCAATGACACTTGGTCTGTTAATACTCGCCGTGGTACTGATAATTTTACCCGGCTTTAGGGCCAGACGTGCGCGCTTACGGGCGGCAGGCATTGCAAAAGGGGGATAGGTCAGGGCAGTTTTTCAAGATACTGTACTGCTGAGGTCATCGATGTCCGGCAACGGTTCGGTTAACGGGCCGAGTGATCTGACCGTTGAGGGAGGCGAGAACGCCCTGGTACCGATCATGAAACATCGACTGTGAAGAAAAACTGAATTCTCTCTGAGTCGTCATCTCCTCGAAACTATTAGTTACAAACACCTGATCAGAGCCCTGGGTAGTAATAGTGGACGCTTGCCTGGAGTAGATGACAGAGCTTGCCTCTGCTGTGCCAACCCGACTTACTACGTTTTCAGGAAAGGAAAAATTTCCGTCGTCAGCGGCAATACACGTAACGTCTACTATTTCGCCATTATCCACTGCAAAAGTAGCTTCGATTCGGACTAAAGCGAAAGCTTCGCTGCTGCCGGTCCATTGAAATTCAGTGCCTGAATTGATAACTTCCTGTACTGTCGGAGAAATGTCCGGCCGCGAGACATTGGGCACGCTAACATTGCTGAATGTGGCAAACTCATCACCAGGTATATCCAGAACAAGGTTTTGTGGAAGAGGTGCTGTAAGTGTGCCATCTGCAACGTAGACAATAACGTCATTCATAGACTCATCTGAAAATGTGTCTCTGGTTAAACTTCCATAGGTTCCTGCAGCACTTGTTATAGTTATTGTTTCACCAGCGCTGATCGATTGCGATACATCAAACGGAAATTCAAGTTCAGTATCTTCATTTTGTGTGAATACCTCACAGGTGTTAATCTGATCTTCAAAAAGCGCTGCAAAATCTACGGGTTGATCTGAGGACTGATTAAAAAATCCCCCTGAAGAAAACACCGCCTCCGTACCCACTTGCTCAAATCCAAGTGACCCGATCCGGTTCACTCCTCCTGATGAATCACTTTCATTAGTCTGACCACCGTCAGCCTGACTACCATCTGCAACATCGGCACCATTGTCATCTGTGGTATCGACATCCGTTTCTCCCGCGTCATTGCTATCCTCGGCTTCGTCCGTGCCATTTCCAGACTCACTAACACTGCCATCTGTCTGATCACTACCATCTGTCTGGCTGCTATCTGTTGTATCTGGTGTTGATACGGAACTACTGCCACCACAAGCGGTCATCAGGATACTCAACGAAGTTATTGCCAAAACATTTTTTACGTACATTTCTTCTCTTCCTGATAGATAAAAATTTAAACTTAAACTGTTGGGGTCTGGACTGGCCACACAGGCTGAACGGCAAGACGCCTGTTGTTTAGTATCTCTATTGTTCTGTCTGGATCAAAAACACGCAGCTCTTTTCGCTGCATTGTTTTTACAAGTATGAACTTCCATACACCGTGTCAGATTCATGCGAGAACATATTGTCATGACTTTAAAGTCAATGTAATTAATTCATATGGGGAATTGTAAGGTCTTTTCCGGGATCATCGCACAAACTAATACAACTAATAAGTACGTATATGGACGCCCCAGTTATGTCAAGCAAAAAGATACCGTAAACGCTTTAGAAAGCGCTTTAACGCTATTACTTATATAACAACAACCGCAATCAGCTAAGTACCGTCAAGTGAGTAGACGGAATGGAAGACATATTTCGGCCTCAGTATGTCGGGGAATTTAGCTTCCCCGACGGGCCCTGATGAAATCCGACCTGTAATAATAGGTTTGTGAAGTTGCTCCCGGTGCAATGAGAAGAGTAGAAGGGGTCAGGTGCGTTTTGTAAAATGTAAAAGCACTTCTGCCGTTTAACTTTACAAAACGTACCTGACCCCTTTTTTGACTTTAGGCAGGGAGCTGGGAAGCAACCGGTTAGTGCCTATCTGTTTCAGTGCTTTTAAATCAAGCGGACAGGTAAGAGCCTTGAGTAACTATGAAAATCGTTATCGGTCGTTAAAATATCAAAGTCGCAGCGAGTTGATACAG
>CAYLZS010000404.1:0-4571 GCA_964388065.1 uncultured Granulosicoccaceae bacterium | reverse complement strand
TAGTGGTCTCTGTTGTTTCCGTTGGTGCGGAATGAAAGTTTCCAACATCCTGTCTTTTTTCTGTATGAGTAAAGTACTGCGCTGTTATTGCATCTGCCATTGAGGCAGGCAGCTTTTGCAATTCTTCCAGAAACCGGTTTAGGTTTTGTCTGGCGTTGTTGTCTTCATTTAGTAGTTCTCGCGCGTCAGCCAGTCGCACACGACTCAAGCCGGCAACAGCCAGACGGTTCATTGGGTCGAGATTGCCACTGGTTCTTCTGCCAGGTATCTGGTCGAGCAGTTCCTGTATACATTTGAACTGGTAGGCCAGTGATCTTGGGTTGACTTCATCCAGCAGTAACAGTTGCAGTACCAATCGGTTGTCTAACCCGCTCCGATAGCGACTGCGATAGGTCATCACACTATCGAACAGTCTCAACAGAGATTCGAGTACTCGCTGGTTCTCTCGTTCGCAAGACATAACGGTGTTGACTGTAGCCGAAATCTGGTGGGCGCGCTCGATACGTCTGCCCAGCATTGCAAACTGCCAGACATCGGTATGAGTGACGTTTTCATGTTCAAGTCCAATGCCTGCCAGGGTGGTGATGAGCAGTTCGTCGAGTAATTGTATCGTTTTACTGAGTAAGCTTTTATCGGTACATATACTCTCATCCAGTTGCAGCTGGCTCAGTGAAGCCTGCAGGTCACTCAGGCGAGTAAAGATTCGCAACTGGTCTGAAGACAATCGATCACTGACAGAACTTGCACTGTTCTGCCATAGCTGCAGCGAATTGGCGAGCGTGCCATAGCGTCGGATTTCCTGCAGCAGTGAGATCAGTTCGGCCCCCGGCTGGGCCAGCTTTTTAGCACCACCTTTGCCGGTAAAGCCAGGTGTTGTGCTGGTCGCAATGGTTAGCGAACGCAGCAGGCATTGCATCGACAGTGATGCCAGGCTTTGATCCAGAGAACGGTCTTCATCAAGCAGTTGCTGCAAAATGTTTCGCAGTAGCCTGAGAGTACACTCTACTCTTTCCGAGTTTCTTCCCAGCCAAAAAACATTTTCGGCAACGCGGCTTGGCAGCGCGCCGTCGTGAGGTTCGAAGTAGGTTGCATCAATATGAGCGCTAAGCAGTGTGTCTTCGATAACTTCCTGATCGGATAGTATCCAGACATCTTTACTGCCGTTAAGTCTCTCTATTGCCGGTCGGCTGCCACCGGAGATGTTGTCCAGCAGACATAAGCCACCCGGCATGGACTCATAGTGGTCATTGCCCTCGGTTTGCTCTGTCGCGATATGGAAGGTTCGAATGGTAATCTGTTGTTGTACAAACTCGGCGTTGATCAAGCCCGGTGCAACCGAGCGATCTATACGCTCCTGTGCAACGTACACCGATGGTGTGAGTTTGATCTGGTCAATAAGTTGTTGCTTTGCCTCAGCGGTCATCAGCAACGGGTCATTGAGTTCGCTGAGAGAATCAACATGTCGAAATAACAATTGATCAACGTTGGCCATAACATGTTGCAATTGATCATTGTTACCAAGCCAGTAGGTGGGTGGTGACTCAAGCATGAGCGGCTCGCCAAGTAGTGCGGTGCAGATATCACCCAGCACTGCATTAAAGGCCGGGTTGTCCAGTACACCGGCACCCATTGGGTTTAGTATTCTGACCCCGCCACGCCGTGCAACCTCAACAATACCCGGTACGCCGTGATTGCTTTTGTTGCCAAGGATAAGCGGATCGATTTCGTCATCGTCAATCAGTCTGAGGATGACATCGACCACCTGTAGTCCGGTGATGGTTTTTATAAATACGTGGTCATCGCGAACTGTCAGGTCGGCTGTTTCTACCAGTGGGTAACCGAGGTATTTAGCCAGCCAGGCAAATTCAAAATAGTGCGGGTGATTTGGTGGGTAGCTGAGCAGCACGCAACGTCCGGCAACAGAATCTGAACCTTGAATTTGTTTTTGCAGCTGGCGAAAATAAGTTGCGATACGGCGTACACGATACTTTTTAAATGCACCGTGTAATACACGAGACAACACAACTCGGTTTTCAAGTGCATAGCCAATACCTGCCGGGTACTGGCAGACGTCATCGACAACCAGCCAGCTACCCGACGGTGAGCGACTTACGTCGCAGCTGTACATTGGCAGTACTTCGGTGTTGGGTTTGAGTGCATCTGCATCAACCAGATCACGCAGATAGCTGTGATGGGAGTAGAGCATTGATGGCGGGATAACGCCGGTTTTCAATAAGGTTTGTTCACCGTAGATATCGCGGTACAGTGCTTGTTTCAGGCGTGCGCGCTGATTAAGCCCTTTTGACAGATCGTCCCACGATGTCTGATCGAACAGCATCGGTACGAGATCAAGGTTCCAGGGTCGGCCACTGTCTGCCAGCAGGTTCTCAGGATCGTAAGCGAGGCCGTTAGCGCGCATCTGATGAATGATGCTTTGCTCACGTTGCTGGCGCTGTTCAAGCGACAAGCCTTCAACATAGGTAAGCAGAGATTGCCAGCCGGGCCGGACAGTACCATCAGCGTGCAGAGTTTCATCGTAGCGAATTGCAGCTGTTGCGTGCTGCTGGACTAGAGACATGTTGAGTCTTTCTCAGTGGAGCATGTTGTTATTTGCAGTGTAGAGAATACCAAACTACTCATCACCGTGCTTTTCTGCCTGCCTCAGTAGCGCAGACAGTGTGTATCTTGCCCAAACCCCTGAGAACAAAGTTATCCAGGTTCAGATATTCGGAATCAATGGGTAGTAACGCGCTCACCATCAGATGTGCCGAGCCTTTCAGGTGGAATATCCAACAGCAGCCGGTACCAGAATATTCCAATGTACTCGTAAATAACCCGTGATGAGCGGAGCAAGCTTTGGGTATCTGGCATCCAGAATAACCAGTTGCTTAATTCATAGTGATCGCTTAGTTGGGTCGGAGCGGGTATTACTTCGAACCCTGCATATTCGAAAAGTAACTTCGAACGTTTCATATGATAGGACTGGGTTACCAGTAAGATTTTTTTTACACCTTCGGTTGCCAGTATCTCAGCACTGAACAATGCATTCTCAAGCGTTGTGTTGCTCTTTTTTTCAAGCAGTGTTGATTCAATCTTGTAGACACTTTTGAGGCTTTCTGCCATTACTTCGGCATGTGATGTGTTGTTTCCGTGTACAGGGCCTCCGGTTAAAAGAATTGGTAGCCCGGTAAGGTGGTGCAGGTTGGCTGCGTAGTGCAATCGTACGAGACCGGATGGGTTTGGGCTTGGTGCGCCAAACTCTGCTGCGTGTACATAGTGTGAAGCACCAACAACTACAATGTAGATGTTTTCGTTTTTTGGCAGGTCTTCTATTTGAACGGCACCGTGTGTTTCGAGTGAATTCCCCAGGCGGGAGGAAATAACTGGTGTCGACAGCAGGTACAGGGATACTGTCGAGAGCAGCATTAGTGCAACACCGGTTTTAAAGAATTTTCTCAACAGCAACGTGCCAAGCAGCAAAGCGACTATGTTGATGGCGGGTGGAACCAGCCAGATTTTAAGTAGTGTTTGCAAGGGAAGGATCTGGATGCTGAGTTTGCTGTGTCGAATTACAAGATCAGGGCAGGATGCAATTTAACACAGTAAGATCCGGGCAAACGCCGGAAAGGAAGACACAGAAGTTTCAAATACAACTGAACAGAGCCTGAATTCCGATTGTTCACGAAAAAGTAAGCTGCAAGTATTATTCTGGTAATTAATGTGGTGTAGCTTTAATCACATCACAGTAAAAATCAGTATGGTTAAGACTGGTAGCGGTGTATTGCACGTCATGATCTGTGGTTCGTTCAATAGAGATTGCTGCTTAGGGCTGTGCGCAGCGGTTCGAACTACCAGGTACGCTCGGTGTCTTATGGTTAATAGAGAAATTAAATTTTTGAGGTTACACAAATGGTTGACAATACAACATATCGTTTACCGCGAAACACCCTGTTTTCAGGCCTGAAACTGTCCCTGGCTTTAGGCGTGATGATGCTTGCTGGTTGCGCAACGTCTGGAAACACCAATAGTCCGCTGATTGCCGCGGAAAGCGTAGAAACTCCCGCGCGGCTGACTGTCGCAAATGTCCGGCAACAACCCGAGGTACATGCGAAAAGCGAAGTTCAATGGGGTGGAATTGTTGCTCAGGTTGAAAATCGTGAAAAAGCCACCTGGATTGAGGTAATTGAGCGACCGCTTAACAGCGATGGTCAGCCGGTGACTTCAAGCCTGTCCGGTGGCCGGTTTCTGGCTGTAGTACCCGGCTTCCTCGATCCTGTTGACTACCGCCAGGGTCAGCCAATTACGGTCTCTGGAAGCATTGACGGAATCGATGTGAGACCACTTGGCGAAACTGCTTATGACTACCCCAAGGTGAGTGTTGTTGATCACCAGCTCTGGGTACCAAATAACCGGAGGTTTGCGCGGCGTGGTCATTATTACAGGCCTTATCTTGGCAATGTGAGCTTAGGTCTTGGCTTTGGGTTTAACAGAGGTTTTATCGGAATCAATAAAGGTTTTAGTCGCTTTGGTCGCAGAGGTTTTGGTCGCAGCGGTTTTAGCCGTGGCAGAGG
>CAYLZS010000403.1:0-3530 GCA_964388065.1 uncultured Granulosicoccaceae bacterium | reverse complement strand
TGCTGCAGTATGTCAGGAGAAGTCTCCCCACTTAGTATGATAATTGGTATAGCCTGCTGACAAGAACGCAAACTCTCTATAGTAATGAAGCCGCTATCTTGCTCCGGGAGTCGAAGATCAATTAAGGCAATATCTATAGTCTCACGTTCAGCGATGAGAACCGATTCTACGGTGCTGGTAGCCTCATGCACCACCAAACCGCAACTTTCCAATAATGTTCGTGTACCAAGCCGCACTTCCTTATCATCTTCCACCAGCAGAACAGAAGTCCCTTTCAGCAAGTCTACCTGCGTATTTAAGTTAGAGTTATCTAATAATTTCTGCTTGAACAGTGCACCGTTTGATCTGTCCGTGTTCGCTGACAGTGTTAAAACATACTTAGTACCCTTGCCTGTCTCAGACTCCATTGTCAGCGCACCATCAATCAATGGTATGAGACGCCAGACAATCGATAACCCAAGCCCAAGCCCTTTTTGCCTGTCTCTTTCCGGGTTATTAAGTTGATAGAATTCTTCCTTTACTTTTAACTGTTCGTCCTTTGGAATTCCAATGCCAGTGTCTTCAATGTAGACATAGCAGTGTTTATTTGAATTTTTAACTCGCACTGTAACCGAACCCGAATCCGTGTATTTTATTGCGTTATCCAACAAGTTGCGGATGACCCGCTCGAATAGCGCTTTGTCTATGTCTACATACACTGGCTCATCTGCTGACAAACTTAATTCTATATTTTTACGTTTTGACAGTTCCTTGTAATTTGACACCGTTCTAGCCAGAGAAGAGGTAACGTCAAAATATGATGGACGTACTCGCATTACACCGGCGTCCAGTTTGGAGATGTCCAGCAGAGAGTCCAGTTCACTTGAAAGATCTGTCATCGCGGAATTCATTTTTTCCGCGATCATTTTGCTGCGCTCATCCAGATCTTGAATTGTAAGTGCCGCGCTTAACATTGACATTACATGAAGTGGTTGACGAAGATCATGGCTTGCAGCCGCGAGAAATCTTGTCTTTGCTGCATTGGCGCTTCGTTCTGAATCCAGTGCCGCCTCCAGCTCCTGACGTACTGTAAAACTGTCACTAAATGAAGCGTAAACATCCCTGGACGATACGTACAACAGTATTCCCAGTGCTGTCGTCAAGACCGATATTGCGAGTGTTTGTATAAACGAAAGAGTATCGGCAGCCGTTAACAACCACGCAAACGCAACGGCAGTAAGAATAGGCAGTACCAGGCCAATGAATACCGGCCTGTATCCGTGGGACGTTGCTATCGTTCCGCCTACAATTCCCATCATTATCATGGAGTATATCGCACGAGACGTTTCGTCCAGGCTGGTAAAAAACATTATCGATGAGGCGAGAACCAGACCATTGGCGAGAGATAAATGTGCTGCTGTTTTGAGGCGATCGCGTGCGGGCACACCAGTTTCTTTGGCGAGACCCCGAATTATAATAAATCTTATTACCTGCATGCCGATGGTCATACTTGCCCATACAACAATAATCAGCAGCGGCACACGCTCGTATGCCAGCCCTGAGATTATAAAGGCAACAAACACCATTGGTACCGGCACACGAATGGCCTGCTTGGCTAAAGCATTCAGTAGCGCCTGATCTCTGGCGTCATTTAGATTGTACGTGTCCATATAAAAAAGAATCGGTTAGCGAAGCAGTAGATCGCCGCTCTAAATCTCAACGTTCACAAAAAAATTACAGTAAGTATGAGACAAGCTATTCATTCGTATCCGATTCCTTAATTCCGAGTTGTGATAAAGCAAATACCGCCTCAGTTCTATTGCGGACCCCCAATGTTTTGAATGCCGCCGATAAATGCAATTTCACAGTTCCTTCGCTGATATTCATTATGTCTGCTATGGACTTATTAGCTTTTCCTCTTGCGACTAAAAGAAGTGCGTGTAGTTGGCGCTTGGTTAAGCCTGATGTTTTATACACATCTTTATGGGAACTCTGCGGACCTGTGTTATCTGTTGCACAGGACGGAGGCAGATAAATACCGCCGGCTAAAATAAGTTTCAACGCTGCCACCAGAACTGACGGCTCTGAAGATTTCGGAATAAAACCGGCAGCGCCCCGTTCAATACATTCCCTGATTAGTTCAAGATCATCATCACTGGATACCACCACAATCGCACCCTTTGGATTGCGATTACCTACAATCGATAATGATTGAAGCCCCTGGCTATCGACCGTATAGAGGTCAAGTAATATCAAGTCAGCATTTTCAAGAGCCTCATCCGTTACGGCGTTCACCCCGGAGGCGCCACTAAATTCGAGTCCTTCACTAAGATCGGATAGCAATAACTGAAGACCCTCTCTGAACAGAGGGTGATCATCAATGATTAAAATATTCAACTTAAATCTCGACTTAAATCTCGACTGGCAAAGGCAAACTCGACATAACAACTTTGGCCAAATACTATTTTTACCAAGGACCGTTACAATCTACGTGCTACCACTCAGATCAGTAATATAACGAAAGTCATATTTCTGAGCTGGAAGTTATATGGGACCATGGCTTTTCGCACCAGCATATAGCCGAATGTCATATTGAATGCTATTTCCCTGCGAATACTCTAGGCGATCGACAGAGTGGGATCAAATAAAAAATGAGTCGGAAAGTTCTGATCAATAAAAATTCAAACCACCTTGTTGTTGACCGTCAGGGTCGCTTTATCGGATCCAACATAGAGTTATTGCGAAGCGATGCGTTTGAGGAAAACCTGGCAAGTCTCGGGCTCAAATTATCTCGCGGTAAAATGCTGCCTTATGATGCAGAGCATCGACCTTCCTGGTTTGAGTCAATAGCAAACCTCGCCAATGCAGAGAGCTCCAGGCTTCTCGTTGTTAGATCTCCTCCGAAACTGCAGTGTGTGTTGTTATCACACCTGGATGGTTCCGATGACATATTGGTGCACGCCCCAATACAAAGAGCTTGCAGGAGCGATACCATTGATGAAATTTCGAAGTTGCTTGGAATAACGGAGAGAGAAAAACAGGTTTTGGAACTGGTCGCTAATGGCCATGAACCAAAATCCATTTCTCAGACTTTAGGCACCAGTATTTGCACAGTTCGAACACAGTTGAAGAGTCTGTTTGCAAAAACCGGAACAAAAGGCATGCGAGATATAGTTTTATGGCTTTCCGGGTTATCAGAAGCGAAATTCGACGCTGCAACATGTCAGGGAATGACAAACAGTATAAACGCAGGGTTTGCCTCGTTATCAGCAAACAGCAACGAGTACGGGCGCTAAGCTTACGATCCTATTCCTTTTGGCCGCTATGTTTCAGGCGTCAGGTAATTCTGTAATAAGTCAGAACGTAATTTGAATTCCTCAAAATACTGCTTCACAAACTTAGTGAACTCTGCTTGTCGCTTTGGCACATACTCCCGGTCTTGATAGGCGATGTACAAATCGGAACTCATGAAACTTTTTTTGCTGTTGTAGTCAGGATCGAATTGTTCGAGAACCGGTACCAACAGACCGGCATTGAGCTCATCAACCACA
>CAYLZS010000402.1:0-16754 GCA_964388065.1 uncultured Granulosicoccaceae bacterium | reverse complement strand
GAGGCTACTTCTACAGCTGACTACAGAAGTGATCATGCCGACGGCGGGCACATTACACTGAGATGTCTGCCTCAAATACCTTTTGCTGTGCCTGTCCGGTTTTCTTTCAACTAACCTCACGCTAAGATAGAAGTAAAGAAGTGTCTGTCCCTTTAGTGTTTTTGCCACTCAAAAAGAAATTCAGACGATGGTGTAAGCAATACCAAGCTCTGCAGCAACATCGTGTAGGCGGTTATCCCATGTCCATAATTTAGTATCCGGTGATATAAGAGTAGACGCGAGCAATTGAACATCAACCAAACCAATGCCACGACTGAAAAGCGCGCGGGTTTCGATTAGGGTCATCGTCTCGGTGATAGACACGGTTGGGAGAGTCACCAAAGCACTCAAGTAGCCGATGGTGTCTTCTTTTGACTTAAGGCTTCCGCAAGCTAGTTCTGCCACAACGTACTCATGTGAGACAACCAACTCATCATTTAACAACCGAACGACCTCATCGCTGGACTCCTTAAAATGCCGAATCCAGACAGAGGTGTCGAGCAAAACAGTCACGGTGCCGAACGACGCCTGGGAACTTCTTTAAGGTCAGGATCTGTACCACCCAACTTAGCAAGTCTGCGGGCGCTTTCTCGAGCAATCAACGCTTCCAATCCGGATCTTACGATTGCCGTCTTCTCGTTGATTCCAGTCAACTGCTGCGCCCGTTGCAGCAGATCGTCATCAATATTAAGTGTGGTTCGCATTGTCAGCTCCTATAATGATGGCATCATTATAGTCACATATGTATGCATTCTCAATATGCATCTCAATAACCAACAGAAGTTCTCTGGTGCCAGTCCCGGCAAGGTTGTGTAGGTGTGTGCCCGTGTTCAATACAATGAGCCAACGCCATACCAGCTCCACCACCAGTAGCGATTCCAACTGAATTCATGCCACAGCCCAAAAAGAGCCCGCGCGTTTCTGCTGTCTCACCCAATAGAAAAGATCCATCTGGTGTAAAACTCTCGGGTCCGTTCAAAAGCATTTTAACTTCCGCATCGGCAAGACACGGCAAACGATGCAATGCGTTTTGCATCATTGGTTCAAAATGATCCCAGTCTTCCGGTAGCAATTGAAAAGAAAAATTCTCACCCAGCACTTCAGGCGCTATCGGTTTACCTTGCGGCTCAAAGCAACCCACCAGCAAACCTCCGGAGTCGTCGCGTATATAAAGGTGGCTATCGTGATCTACAGTGTAGGCAAGTTCCCGGTAATACCTGAAACTGGTTTTGTTAACAGACAAAAATGCTCGCAGGGGTATATCGGTACATAACATTAGCAAGGGATGCAACCTGTCTGCTCCAGAGACCAGTGCATACTGCTACAGCATCACATTGAATTTTTCCTCTATTGGTATCAACGCCTGTGACCGTACCGTTTTTGGTAAATATGGCATTCACAGATGTGTTCTCGTACAAATTTGCACCGCGGTCTTTTGCACCCTTAACCAACGCCGCACAAACATCGGACGGACTCACTCGACCATCGTCAGGTGACCAGACTGCACCTATCACATCGTCTGTATTCATTAATGGCCAGCGTTCTCGCACCTCTTCAATTTCTATTGAGCTTGCACGAAGCCCGTAAAGATGTGCCAGTGACTCTTGTCGGCGAATATGTGCAAGCCGATCCTCATTGGTCGCAATAGACAGTGAGCCTTTGCTAATCCAGCCCGTTGCCTGACCGGTTTCCTTTTCCAATTCACTATACAGATCGATAGAGTAGCGAATCAGGTCTGTTAGATTGCGAGTGGAACGCAACGCACGTACCTGTGCTGCTGCGTGCCATGTGGTTCCTGAGGTGACCTGGTTACGTTCCAACAGTATTGCATCTGATATTCCGGATTTGGCTAAATGATAAAGCGTTGAGCAACCCATTATTCCGCCACCAATGACGACTACAGAGGCGTGTTCCGGGGGCTTGTCAAGTTCCTGGTTCATAAATGCAAGATATCGTTTAACAGTGCCTGATCATACAGACAGGGAGGCGCTGATTGAAACAAAAACGCTATCTAAACATTAACACAGAGGGGCTAAATTTGTTATATTCGAGTTAACAGCGATAGTGCTGTTCAGTTGCATTAACTGTTATCGCGCGTACTTAATGCTGCGATTTATCAATCGGAGGAAGTTTCAATGAATTCAAAAGTTATCGCTCTATCCACCACACTGGCGGCTTCAATGCTTAGTGCCACTACAGCATACGCTGCCGAGTGCTCTAACGATGTATGGAATAAAGTTATGGAACGCGGCAAAGTTGTCGTGGGTGTTAAGGCTGACTATAAACCATGGGGCTACAGAGACAGTGATGGCAGCATTGTTGGTATGGAGATTGATTTTGCCCAGGCCGCAGCAGATGCAATGGGCGTTGAACTCGAAACTGTGGCAGTCCAGTCGTCCAATAGAATGCAGTTTTTAGAGCAGGGCAAAATCGACATGATGATCGCTACCATGTCCGACCGTGCAGACAGACGTGAGATTGTTGGTATTGTACAGCCTAACTACTACACCTCTGGCACCAACATCATGGCACCAAAAGCATTAGGTTTTAAAAAATGGGAAGACTTGAGTGGCAAACCCGTATGCGGCAAGCAGGGCGCGTTTTACAATCAGGTAGTAACAGAGCGCTATGGGGTAGAAGTAGTAGCATTCACAGGCAACGCAGAAGCAAAGCAGGCTTTGCGTGATAAGAAGTGTGTTGCCTGGGTATATGACGACTCCTCTATTGGTTCTGATCTTTCATCCGGAGAGTTCGATCAGTTTGAAATGCCACTGGAGTCTGAGGATGACAATCCCTGGGGTATGGCAGTACCACTTGCCGAGAAAGATTGTGTCTTCGGCAATTTCATGTCCGGGCTTACTTTTAACATGCATCAGTCAGGTCAGCTTATAGAGCTTGAGAAAAAATGGGGCATCCAACCCACTAAGTACCTCACTGACAAGCAAGCCGAATACGGTGACTGGTTAGCTAAATAAATAGTACGGTCATCAGGTAAAGCATTAGGGGGTCTTTCAGACCCCTTTTTGTTTTCAGCGCTATGCTTGAACTATTCACAGAGTTTTTTCGACAATTTGCAGAAGACCATCCGCGGTGGAACTTCATATTCTTCTATGAGCCCAGACAATGGGCAAGCATAGTCAAAGGATTGAAGTACACGCTTTGGCTCTCAATAGCCTGCGTTATATTCTCAGTGATCATTGGCGTGGTGGGCGCATGGTTGCAGAACTCACCATCTCGCTTCATTCGTAGCTGTGTGCAGGGGGATATACAGTTTTTTCGTAATACACCCCCGTTTGTACAGCTTTTATTTTTCTACTTCGCACTCGGGCAGTTTACTCCGGCCGTGACTGGTCCGGACGGATGGACTGAAATACCGATTATCTCTAATGTTGGTTGGGCAATTATTTCACTGTCGTTTTTTGCAGGTGCATTTAATGTTGAAATATTCAGAAGTGGTATCGAAGCTGTACCAGAATCAACTCAGGAAGCTGCAAGTTCACTCGGTTTTTCAAGGTTTCAAACCTACACAGAAGTGGTATTGCCATTAGCGTTTAGAGTATCCCTGCCTGCGTTAAACAACAACCTGGTCAATCTTGTTAAAACGACTACCCAGGCGATTGGTATAGCAGTACCGGAATTACTGTACCAGTGCGTCACTATCTGGAACGATTATCCAAGTGCGATGTACCCGACTATGCTGCTGCTGTTTGTTACTTTTATAGCATTGGTTGGGATACTCGTCTTTGGCATGCATCGATGGGAACGCGCACTCAAAATACCTGGCTACGGGCATTAGGATGCGGAGACAAATTCCAGGTTTTAACTCGCAATCGACCACAGATTTGCCTGTGCTGAAGCCATTTAAATTACGGCCATCAGCGCACTCAACCGGTTTGCATTTTTCACATTGGCTGGTATCGATACCAGCATGGTTTTGGCTTTTGCTGTGCGCTAGTGTTCTGGTTTGGCCAGCAGTTGCCGCGGCAGCCACCGAATACACAATGAAGCAGGCATTCGCAGCACTTTATAAGTGGATACCGTTTATCGTTACCGGTGGTTTTTTGTTCAATATACTAATTTCGTTTTTTGCAATGCTAATTGGAACCGTAGCGGGCGTCGTGTTGGGGTTGATGCAGATATCACCAACTGCATTTATTCGCTGGCCAGCGAAGATAATTACTCAGACCTTTAGAAACTCACCATGGTTAGTGCTTCTGTACATTGTGCTACTGGCTCTGCCGTTTGAGATTGAGTTAGCGGGAAAGATCATCCGTATACCAGACTGGATGAAAGCTGTCTTTGGTTTATGTCTTCCGATCATGGCTAATATCGCTGAAGTGGTCAGAGGTGCTGTTAATTCCGTGCCCAGTGGTCAATGGGAGGCCGCGGAGTCTCTTGCGTATACGCGGCAACAAACACTATGGCAGGTAATCTTGCCCCAATGCTTTAAACGTATGATTCCGCCGTGGATGAATTGGTATGCGATTTTAACAATGGCGACACCACTGTGTTCGTTACTGGGAGTAGAAGAACTCATCACATTAAGTCGTCAGGCTATTGAGGCAGAAAATAACCGACCAGAATTGTTAGTACCATTTTATGGCTTTGCACTGCTTATATTTTTCGCTTATTGCTACCCCATTGCACGCGCAACGATTGCATTAGAGCGCCGCTATGCGGTGAAACTCTAGGAGAAACTATGTCGAAACAGTCGCCCCAAACCTCGCCTGGTAATTCCTGGACTCCAGATCAGCCTATCGTCTCAATCAAAGAGGTGCACAAATCTTTCGGTGACCTGGAGGTTCTTAAAGGTGTTAGCTTCGATGTCATGAAAGGCGAGGTGATTTGCATTATCGGGCCTTCGGGTTCTGGCAAATCCACCTTGATTCGTTGCATCAATGCACTGAACGACATCAATTCCGGTTCGATAACAGTGGAGGGTCAGGAAGTACATGACCCTAAGTTAAACCAGCTGGAACTGAGAAAGAAAGTCGGTATGGTCTTTCAGCAATATAATCTTTTTCCCCACAAAACTGCGCTGCAGAACGTGATGATGGCACCCATTAAAGTGCTTAAAGAAGATCGCACCGAAGTTGAAAAAAGAGCGCGTGCGTTGATGAGGCAAGTCAACCTGGAGGGCAAGGAAGACAGCTATCCGGGTGAACTCTCGGGCGGCCAGCAACAACGGGTAGCCATAGCGAGATCACTGGCAATGAATCCGGATGTGATGTTATTTGATGAAGTAACAGCGGCGCTTGACCCCGAAACAGTGAAAGAAGTACTGGTCGCTATTAAAGATCTCGCACAATCCGGGATGACCTGCATACTGGTTACCCATGAAATGGGATTTGCTCGTGAGATAGCGGATCATATCTATTTCACCGACAGAGGCATTATCGTGGAGCATGGTCCTCCTGCGACGTTCTTTACAGAAGCCTCCGATCCGAGAACCCGGGAATTTCTCAGTCAGATTCTCTAGCAGGCCGTGCTGACGCGTTCGTTACTATCGACTTGCATCCAGCGTAGCATTTCTTCCTTTTTACTGTACCTTTCAACTGATAGCGACGTAGACAGGCGCCCTACAAGAACTCATAAGCTTTAAGGTTGACAAGATGCGTTACCGTTGCGTACTGTTGGATCAGCAAAATACCACCAAACAAAGAGAAAAAAAATGCCCAAACTTACCGGAAAATGCCTTTGCGGTGACATCTCGTTCGAAGCTGATGGTGATGTACCGGTCATGGCGAATTGCCACTGCACTGCATGCCGCCAATCCACCGGTAGCGCTTATGCCACACTGATGTTTATGAAAGAGGGGGAGGTGAACGTCAGCGGCACACCGAAAACCTTTCAACACAGCTCAGATGCTGGCAATACAATGACCAAGCATTTCTGCGGCACCTGTGGCACACCACTGTTCACGCAGAACTCTGCCCGCGAAGGTATGCTTGGCTTACGTGCCGGTCTTATCAACGAACATGAAGAGTTCGCTCCGAAAGTGAATGTCTACACATCGAGTAAGATGAACGCGACCGTCCTTGACGACGGACTTCCCGCCTTCGAGAAGATGCCAGGCTAGGCTTGCGTCAATTCATGTGCCTCCCAGTAAAAATATACACAAAAACAGCCTCTAACTAATTGATTCTATTAAGCAGTTACTTTCACAGAAATAAAGTTGGACATACTCAGCAGGAGTAAAGTTGTACACATTAGTGAGATTCACGGTAGAGATTCATAAAGTAGAACATCTAGTAAAAAGGCATCGGTGGATGCGCGCTCAAACTTTTCAAATCTGGTGATTTTATGGATTTATGGCGCTCGGGAAGTAACAAGAACTTGGAAATCCAATGCCTGTCCCGTTACTTGGCCTTGGTTTTTCAAATGAAGATGTCTCCAGAAGTATGACGGAGGAGCTAATAGGACTGGGTTACAGGAATATCGCTTTTCTGTGTGAGACAAACGATGAATGGACACGCGGATCAGCTCGACGGGCCGGGTTCAAAAAGGCAATGGAGAATGCCGGACTCTCGCCACACAGATTGATTCGTTTCGGTACACCGCCTATGTCCATCAAAGATGGCCACTTTGTCGGCAGCAATCTGTATCAGCACTACGATGATATTGACTGTGTATTCTGTGTATCAGATGCACCAGCATTCGGTGTTATCTCAGGCCTTAAAGAAAATGGAATCAAAGTACCCGATGATATTGGTGTGGCAGGCTTTGGAGACTTTGAAGTCTCCCGCTATTCGACGCCTTCTATATCAACAGTGAAATTCGATGCAGCAGAACTGGGCCGAGTCGCGGCGGATCTAATCGTAAAACTGATAGACCCGGAGCAATCGTCTCAATCACTATCCAAACGGTTTGAAATTACCGTCTCAAATTGCATGCGTGAAAGTACGCGTGCACAGTAGCAATCGGTGGAAAATAGCGACAGCGAAGATTTGTCGATACTCAAATTGGAAAGGGTAGTGGTTTGATTTGCATAGGTATCTCCCGGAAAGGCAGCAATACATCTTACTCTTTCTACAACAGGATTTATTTATACTAGAGCGAACTGGCAGCACGGGATGCCTGATCGTATAAACCAGAGAGAGATCTAAGTGATGCGGCAATTTCGCTAAGTTCATCATGACTCATGTCCATGTGTTTTAAGCTATCCAGCAGACATTGCTCACGAACCTCACGGTACTTATCACACAAAGAAGCTCCACTTTTTGTTGTTTTATAGAACAGCTCCTTACCACGTTTTTCGCCTTCAACTAATTTGTATTTTTGTAGTTTCTTAAGCGCGTAGTTGACCGTGTGGGTATCTTCAATATTCAATAAAAACGTCACATCAGCGAGCCTTTTCTGTTTTTCGCGGTGATTCACATGATGAAGAATCAGAATTTCCAGCGAAGTGAGTTCGGAGTTACCCGACGCTGCCATGCATTTACTCATCCAACGGCTAAACCCATGAAACGCGATAATCAAGCCGAATTCAAACTCTGATAACTGCCAGCCTTCAGAGTTTGCAAGATGTCGGGAAGAAACGATTTTTCTTTTGCTGCTACTTACTTTTTTGCCAGCCATAATAAAAGCCCTGTTATTCTTGATTTCGTTTGTATTATGTTGACATAATACCAATATATTTTGTAGTAGGTCGTCGCGGTTCTGACAAGAAACAGATATTGGGGATGCTGGCATTCTTACCCGTAAGTCGCCCTAAAGATAGGATTTTCCCATTCCAGTTTGAATACTACTCAACAACAAATCCCCTAATAATACTGAAACTGGGACAGGTGTAGAACAAGCCCAGGTTGTTACTGGTGAATTGGATTTGGAGAGTTTAGAACCAATTGCAGCAGAATTTGTCGATTCCCTTCCAGAGATTGTGAGCGAGCATGGGACATAACCACAACTTATTGCATTAATTATAAAAGGCTATTGCTTTTTTTAGATTCCAATTTAGGCGGTATTAGATTGCTTAATGGCTGCCGCAAAATGTTGTATCTGCAACAGCATACATTTTCCATCCTACATCAGTCATGGTTAATGCATAGAACCCGTGTACATTTTCAATCTTAGTTCCATCTTTCCGGCGCTTAACTGCTGAGGCGACTGCATGAGCGCTGCGCTCATTTACTACAGTTGTTTCAAACTTCCAATCGGTTGATTGAAGCAGAATACTTAGTTTCTGGTCATGAGTTCTGGTAAAAAAGTAACTATAGATGGAAACCAGACAATTGAGACTACGGCCAGTAACAATAGTAAGAAAAAGGGCAGGGCATACTTTGCCACACGTAGAATGTCGATTCCTGTTAGCCCTTGAATGACAAAAAGGTTAAATCCCACTGGCGGGGTTATCTGAGACATCTCTACAACAATAACAAGATAAATTCCAAACCACAGCGGATCGATGCCAGCTTGTTCAACCATCGGCATTATGATGGAGGTAGTCAGAACAACTACGGAAATACCGTCCAGAAAGCATCCCAGAATGATAAAAAACACGGTAAGAGATAAAATCAGTTCAAGGTTTGACAGGTCGAACGAGCCAATCCATGCAGCCAGGTTACGCGGTATACCCGTAAAGCCCATCGAAACCGATAAGAAGGCAGCACCGGTTAGTATGAAAGCGATCATGCATGAGGTGATAGTCGCGCCCATCAGACTCTCTTTCAGCATGTTGAAAGACAACGACTTGCTGAACCATGCCAACACTATAGAAAATACAACGCCTACAGCTGCCGCATCTGTCGGTGACGCAATACCCATATATATAGAACCGATTACACCTGCAATCAGCAAAAAAATTGGTATCAATCTTTTTGATGCAATCAATTTCTGCAGCAATGAGTAACGCGAGTTCTCTTCTGGTATGGATGATGGTCTGGCAATAGAAACTATGGCAACGTAAGCTGCAAAAAATAACACCAGCATTGCCCCCGGAATGACACCTGCGATAAAAAGCCGAGCAATAGATTGTTCAGTAGCAACACCGTATACGATAAGTATTATCGAGGGAGGGATGAGCAAACCCAGAGTTGCTGATCCGGCCAGTGTGCCGATGATCAGGCTCTCCGGATAGCCCCTCTCTTTAAGTTCAGGTACAGACATCTTCCCTATAGTGGCTGCAGTTGCTGCGGATGATCCTGACACCGCAGCAAAAATTGCACAGCCAAATATATTCACGTGTAGTAGTCTGCCCGGTAATCTGCCTAACCAGGGTGACAGACCACTGAACATATCTTCTGATAATCTGGATCGGAGTAAAATCTCCCCCATAAGAATAAACATCGGAAGTGCCGCAAGAGACCACGAGTGACTATGACCCCAGATAGTTGTCGCCATTATCGGACCAATAGGCGCATTTGAAAGTAGCATCATGCCAACGACACCAGTGATCAGAAGTGCAAAGGCCACCCATACACCAGTCGCTAACAAGAGGATAAGTAACAGGAGAAGCAGTGCGGTAATTGCGATTTCTGTCATTCTTTAAAATCCTGTTTGTCTGCTTCAATAGCATCAAACAACGATTCACGGGTTGAAATAGTCCGACACAGACAATCAACCAATGCCACTGAGAGGATGGTAAGTCCGAGCAACACAATACTTTGCGGAATCCACAGTGGTACAGCAACGATCCCAGGAGACAAGTCGCCAAATTCGTGTGATTCAAGACAAAGTTTTAACATGTAGAAAGTGGCATACCATGCAACAACTGCACATATAGCCAGAGATAAAATTTCAGCCACCCATCTGGCGCTTGTAGGCAAGCGGGTTAGAAGGAGGTTAACTCGTATATGTCCACCTCGCGTCAGTGTATAAGCGAGTGCCAGAAAAGACGATGCTGCTAAAAAGTACCCAGCAAAATCGCCATAGGACGGAATGGTTAAGTTCACCGATCGGCCACCGAACTTGGTAATCAGATTGAAGATCACCTGTGTACAGACCAGCAAACAAATCGCTGCTATGAGCAGTGACGCTATAGCGCCACTGCCCACATACAGCCTGTCTAATGTTTTACGTATCATCAAACAGTACAGCCCTCCTGCAAAAAATGGTATTGGAAGCTCAAGCACTTGTGCTTAAGGCAAGACTATTTTGTGAATGAGTCAACGATTACTTTCGCATCATCAGAGGCTGAATCCTGCCATGCACTTTGCATATCAGCGCCTATCGATTTCAGTCCATCTAACAACTCGTCACTTGGTGTCACTACATTCATGCCATTCTCTTTTAGCTCTGCTGTTTTAACCGATGTTTCTTCTTTACTCATTTCCCAGCCACGTGTCTCTGCCGCCGCTGCAGCCTTTAAAACTACCTCTTTGACGTCATCATCTAACGCATCAAACGCCTCTTTGTTAACTACCACTATATTCTTTGGTACCCACGCGTTAATA
The DNA here is from genome assembly GCA_964388065.1 of uncultured Granulosicoccaceae bacterium. GTDB lineage: Bacteria > Pseudomonadota > Gammaproteobacteria > Granulosicoccales > Granulosicoccaceae. The sequence goes on along the minus strand of CAYLZS010000402.1, from coordinate 6,324 downwards.
GGTGCATAGTGAGAAACGAAATCCCATGCCTTGGTATTGGCACCGGTAGAGGGTGAGGTAATCATCGCTTCTACCTGACCAGTACTGAATGCCTGAGGTATATCTGCTGCTTCCACTTGTGTGGGGGCAGCGCCGGCCAGCGCAGCAAATTGCTCAAGTGCTGCATTGTATGCCCGAAATTTTAAACCCTTCAGGTCGTCAACCGATTTTATCTCACCGGACGTATAAAGACCTTGCGGGGGCCATGGCACCGAAAACAATGGCATCAGTCTCTGCTTTGCGAGCAGCTCTGTAATTACAGGCTTTTGAGACTCCCAGAGCTTAGCTGCGTCGTCGTAGCTGGTGGCTACAAATGGTTGAGAATCTATGCCGTAGGCTGCGTCTTCATTAGATAGACGAGAAAGAAAAAACTCGCCAATAGGTACCTGCTGACTGCGAACCGCGTTCTTAATCTCCGGGTGCTTGATAAGTGAACCTGCAGAATGGACTGTTATGTTTAGCTTGCCTTCAGAGGCATCACTGACTTCTTTTGCAAACTCAATAATATTTGCGGTGTGGAAGGTTTTATCCCCATAGGGTGTGGCCATATCCCAGTCTGCGGCAATTGCGGTGCCGCTCACCAGCGCTGCTGCGCAGGCTAGCTGTTTTACAAAGTGCTTCATTGGTTGATCTCCTCGTGATTATCAGGGGCATTTGGCAATTTGTTTATCAAATGCAGACATTACATTGACATATTATCATCGTAATGTAAACATCGCCTCAACTTAAATTCTGCCAGTAACGAACGGGGGCTCAAAATGGGTAAATGGGATTTCTGGATTGATCGCGGCGGCACATTTACCGACATCGTGGCGCGCAATCCTGACGGCACACTAAAAGCGCATAAACTGCTCTCAGAAAATCCAGAGGCCTACCCCGATGCCGCACTGCAAGGTATTCGTGATTTGCTGGGCATCTCGCAGGCACAGCCGATTCCTTCTGCAAATATTGCTTCGGTGAAAATGGGCACCACGGTGGCAACAAATGCACTCCTGGAGAGAAAAGGGGATAGAGTGCTGTTACTCACTAATACCGGGTTCGGTGATGCGCTGGAGATTGGTTATCAATCAAGACCTAAGCTTTTTGATCGTGAGATTGTCAAACCCGAGCTCTTATACGAGTGTGTCGAAGAGGTTGATGGAAGGATACTAAGTGACGGCACAATAGACACTGAACTAGATCTCGACGCAACAGCAAAATGTCTAAAATCTGCATTTAGCAGGGGTATCCGCTCTGTTGCTATCGTTTTCATGCACGCTTATCGCTATCCACAACACGAACAACAAGCTGCAGAATTAGCGCTGAAGGTTGGCTTTGAGCAAGTATCAGCCAGTCACGCCGTATCGCCTTTAATTAAGTTCGTTGGGCGTGGAGATACCGCCATTTTAGATGCTTATCTCTCCCCGATTCTAAGACGTTATGTAGACAGAATTGCCGTTGAGCTCGATACCGACAACAGTGATACAAGACTGATGTTCATGATGTCCTCTGGCGGCCTCACTGCCGCCAATCTGTTTCAAGGACGTGATGCGATTCTATCTGGCCCTGCTGGTGGCATTGTCGGCGCCGTGCAGACCAGTAAAATCGCAGGTTTTGAAAAAATTGTCGGTTTCGATATGGGGGGCACATCGACTGATGTGTCGCACTACGCAGGAGAGTTTGAAAAGGCATTTGAAACTGAAGTGGCCGGTGTGCGTTTGCGGGCACCTATGATGAAAATCCATACCGTCGCAGCGGGTGGGGGCTCTGTGCTGGAATACGATGGGGCGAGGTTCAAAGTAGGGCCGGAGTCTGCGGGTGCCAATCCCGGCCCTGCCTGTTATCGCCGCGGCGGACCACTCACAGTCACCGACGCAAACGTGATGCTCGGCCGTGTTCAAGCGGAGCACTTTCCCAAAGTGTTTGGTGAAAACCAGAACTTACCACTGGACAAGTCGGTAGTACAAGAGCACTTCAACACTATTGCTATAACTGCAGACGTTGACACACCAGAACAGGTAGCCGAAGGATTTTTAAGAATTGCCGTTGAAAATATGGCCAACGCAGTAAAAAAAATATCTGTCCAACGTGGATACGACATAACAAAATATGCATTAACTTGTTTTGGTGGTGCTGGTGGTCAGCATGCTTGCGCCGTTGCAGGCGTGCTTGGTATAAAAACTATCATCATCCATCCCTTTGCAGGCATTTTGTCTGCCTACGGTATGGGCCTGGCAGACATTAAGGCTACACGACAAAAGACCATTGAAGCAGAACTAGATACCGACACTTGCTCTGATCTTGACAGATATTTTTGTGAGCTTACAGATGACGCTCGTTTAGAACTCAGCAAACAAGGTGTTGAAAGTGATGCCATTCGCACCAAAGAAGTAGTCCATTTGAAATACCAGGGGTCAGACTCTTCGATTGAATTACCAAGAGCCGATATACAAGCAATGCAGACGAGCTTTGCCCGTGCTCATCAGGAGCAATTCGGATTTATTATGAACGACGACAATAATCTTGTAGTCGAGTTGATCGAGGTTGAGGCACTGGGGGGTGGCGCAGACACTTTCGAAAATGTTGAGGATTTAGCTGATTGCACACCTGAACAGTCTAAAACCACACAACTTTATTTTAATAATAAATGGCATGAGGCAGGCGTATACCAAAGAACCGAGTTGCTCCCGGGGCACACTATAGCCGGACCGGCGCTTATTATCGAAGATATTGGAACCGTAGTCGTTGAGCCCGGATGGTATGCGCTGGTTAACCCATTCAAACATCTTATCCTTAAAAGGGAACAGTTGAGCATAGAACGAGAATCCATCAGCGAAGCAGTTGATCCGGTGATGCTCGAGGTGTTTAACAACCTGTTCATGTCAATTGCTGAGCAAATGGGATTAAGGTTACAAAAAACTGCCCGATCTACCAACATCAAAGAGAGGTTGGATTTTTCCTGTGCTGTTTTTGATGCTCAAGGCGAACTAATTGCCAATGCCCCGCATACACCGGTACATCTCGGCTCAATGGACCGATCCGTAGCCAGTGTTATCGAAGCACATCCGTCTATGCAGCCGGGGGATGTTTATGTCACTAATGCACCCTATAACGGTGGAACACACCTACCTGATATAACGGTAGTAACTCCTGTATTCACCCTTGATTCATTGACACCCATTTTTTTTGTCGCATCGCGCGGACACCATGCGGATGTAGGTGGTATCGCACCCGGCTCGATGACACCACTGGCAACCAGAATCGATCAGGAAGGTGTTGTACTGGATAACCTTATGTTGGTTAAAGCCGGACAGTTTCTGGATAAAGAGATTCGCAAAAAACTGGACGACGGCCCTTATCCATGCCGCAACACCGATCAAAATGTGGCAGATCTAAAAGCACAAATCGCGGCCAACGAAAAAGGCGCTTATGAACTTCTGGAAATGGTAGAACAGTTTGGACTGAACGTTGTAAGAGCATACATGAGCCATGTGCAGGACTACGCAGAAGAGTGTGTAAGACGAGTGGTAGAAAAACTCCACAGTGGTTCGGCAACGACTTATTTCGATCAGGGTTGTAAAATCTCAATCGCGTTGTCAATCGACAAAGAGCGTCGCTCTGTTACCCTGGACTTCAGAGGTACAAGTGCACAGCAGTCCGATAATTTCAACGCGCCGGAACCCGTAACCCGTGCTGCAGTTTTGTATGCATTCCGTTGTATGGTTGACAGCAATATCCCGATGAATGCTGGCTGCATGAGGCCACTTAACATCAACTTACCTCACAGATCTATGCTGACACCACAGAGCCCGGCGGCGGTAGTGGCAGGGAATGTTGAAGTAAGTCAGGCAGTCACTGATTGTCTGTTTGCAGCGCTTGGAGCTCAAGCCGGGGCACAGGGAACCATGAATAACTTTAATTTCGGAAATGATCAATACCAGTATTACGAGACTATTTGTGGTGGTTCAGGTGCCGGTCCCGGATTCAACGGTTGTAGTGCAGTTCACACACATATGACTAATACACGTTTGACTGATCCGGAAGTATTGGAATACCGCTATCCGGTTGTGCTTGAACTTTTTCAAATACGCCGCGGTTCTGGTGGTAAAGGTCAATGGCGGGGAGGGGATGGCCTGAATAGAACTATTCGATTTCAACAAACTATGGATGTGTCTTTTCTATGTGGGCGTCGCGAGGTACCCCCTGCAGGCCTGGCAGGCGGAGATGACGGATTAGTTGGTCGCAATGCTATAAGACGCAAGAGTGGAGATATAGAAGAACTCCCTGGACGTGTTCAATTCGAATGTCAGGCGGAGGAGGCGGTCATTATTCAGACGCCATCGGGTGGCGGGTACGGGAACAAAACGATAGTCTATAAATGTTGGGGGTCGTGAATGGCCGTTAGTCGCAGCGAGACCGTCGAAGTAAACGGTTCCTCGTTTCTTGACACCGTTGATGCTCACATTGACCACGCCATGCAGTACCTGACGCTTACCGATGGCCTTGCAACCCGTATACGTGAATGTAACTCAACATATATGGTAAATTTTGGCGTCAGATTAAGAGGAAAAATGTGTAGTTTTACGGGTTGGCGATCGGTACACAGTGAACATCAGTATCCCGTAAAAGGTGGCATACGCTACGCACAAAATTCTGATGCTGAAGAAGTGGAAGCCCTTGCTGCTTTAAAGAGCTTTAAGTGCGCATTGGTTGACATACCATTCGGCGGCTCCAAAGGTGCGCTAAAAATAGATCCAAAAGAGTGGCAGACGGATGAACTGGAGCGAATAACACGACGGTTTACCCAGGAGCTGGCTAAAAGAGCACTAATTGGGCCCGGACAAAATGTACCCGCCCCAGACATGGGTACCGGTGAGCGCGAAATGGCATGGATGGCTGATGAATTTCGAAGATCCAATCCGGCAGACCTCGTTCATGCGCAAGCATGCGTAACTGGAAAGCCTTTATCTAAGGGAGGTATAGAAGGTCGCATCGAAGCGACGGGCAGGGGCGTGCAGTATGCTATCCAAAGCTATTTCGATGACCCAAAAACAAAAACCTCCAGACGAGTTTCCTCACTGAAAGGTGCCAGAGTTGTTGTACAGGGATTTGGAAACGTAGGTTATCACGCTGCAAAATTTATAAGTGAAGAAGATGAAGCAGTGATTGTTGCAATCATTGAACATGATGGCTACGTGTTCAATCCTGATGGCATATCTGTCGATGAGCTAAAAGTTCATCGAGACAAAACAGGTAGTGTTCTCGGGTTTAGCAATGCGATTTCTGTCAACGATAAATCAGGTCTTGCTCTGCCTTGCGACATACTTATACCGGGCGCTATAGAGAACGCTATAACCGTTAACAACGTAGACGATATTAAAGCAAAAATTATCGTAGAGGCTGCGAACGGCCCTGTTAGCTTTGAAGCAAACTCCATACTACGGGACCGCGGAGTTGTGATCTTACCTGATCTCTTCGTTAATGCAGGCGGTGTTATTGTCAGTTATTTTGAATGGGTAAAGAATCTCACCCATATCCCATTCGGGCTGATGGAGAGAAGACGAAGAGAACGCAGAAACAAAACCACGGTAACCGCACTGGAGTCAATGACAATGCGAGAGTTTCCGCCAAATAAGTTAGATGACTTTATGGAAGGTGGAAACGAGATAGATTTAGTCCGATCCGGACTTGAGGATGTCATGCGAGGCGCTTATTCGAGAATGTCCAGCCTGCTTCATGAGCAACCGACATTACGTGATTACCGAACTGCCGCATACGTTGTATCGATTCAACGAATCGCCGCAGCATACGAGGCTATCGGGGTGTAGTATGACTAATACAACGTGCAGCACACGCGTTATATGTAATAGGAGTTCTTTGGAATACTCTATGAAAAAACAAACCCAGAGATGTGCATGGATACCGTAAGACTTGCAAGGCCAAAAGATTATACAGCACTTAAGGAGTGGGATGAGTTTTGGGGAGATCGTAGGCAAATGCAAAGAGGTGAGCTTTTAGTATTTGATTCTGAGTCGGCTGGGGTCGTTGGTTACCTACTGTTGTTTTACATGTAATTATCGGCGGGCTAACATAAAAGAGCAGTACTAGAGTTTGATCTCACTAATGCAGCCAACTTTACTCGCGATGTTCCAACTTTACTCCGATGATGTGCCAGACGTTGTTGAAACTGCGGCAGGTACTGATCCAACGGATCCTACAAGCTTTACTGAAACAGATGGCGATGGTGTGCCTGACCTGGTAGAAACTGTGGCAGGTACAGATCCAACGGATCCAATTAGCTTCACC
>CAYLZS010000401.1:0-3480 GCA_964388065.1 uncultured Granulosicoccaceae bacterium | reverse complement strand
CCAGTTGTGCCTGCCCGGCATCCAGCACCGGAACAATACTCTGTTCATAACTTCGCTTGCGATTCTCTTCAGTGCGAGTGCTTTGAAAATCAATTTCCTTCTTTGCAAAGATATACTTCGCGTTCACAAATGTGGGCACGTAACGACCGTTGCGAAGCAGCGTATTCCAGCCGACATGATCGCCATGCAAATGGGTGCAAAAGACATAGTCGACTGATTCGGGTGCGACTCCAACCGACGCTAAGCGTTGTAGCCAGCCATTGTCGCTGCGCATATGCCACTCGGGGATACCCGAGAACTTGTCACAGCCAACACAGGTGTCCAGCAGTATCGTGTGTTTTGAAGTTCGTACGACATAGGTTTGAACCGCGAGAATGATTTTGCCCGTTTCGGGACACAGCGCCCAGGGTTCGAATTGCGGCTTAAGTGCGCGTATCTTTTCACTATCTGACGTCGGTAGAAATTCTGCGGTATTAAAAAATGGCGCTTGCATCTCAACTACTTGTTGTACTTCTATATTGCCAATTTTAAACGGTGGTGGTATCAAGTTGATTGAAGTGGTCATCCGTTACTCCAGTCGCTATTGCAATGGGGCGGTCATTCTGGCTTATTATATATCAACAGGTTTTCCCTTTTGCGTCCCTGGCATGGCGAGAATTACTCGAGACTACCAGCAAGATCCCTGGTGGTAAAAGCGACTTTTATCCAGCCGGGATGTGGTCGCATCCGCTTATGCCAGCATCGGTGGTGGATGCACAAGTCCTGCTTTTACCAGGAAGGCACCTTACAATTCATCGATGCCCTTCAGGATGGGCACTAGCCGTGTATTGATAACAGAATGATTAGAGAACTTACGAAACAACCCCAATCATTAACACCCTCTGCCCAGAGAGTACAAAACATAGCCAATAAAAATAAGAGACCCTGGCAATGGAATTGAAATACAGCGCTGATGACATCGCTTTTCGCAAAGAAGTGCGTATGTTTCTGGATGAGTCACTGAGTGAATCGCTGATCAAAAAGGTGGCGACCGGTGTACCACTAAGTAAAACCGAATACGAAAGCTGGCATGCGTCATTGAATGCGCGTGGCTGGCTGGCGCCAAACTGGCCCAAACAATTTGGTGGTGCACAATGGAGCGCCATAAAGAGACATATTTTTGATGAAGAATGTGCGCTTGCCAACGCACCACGCATCGTACCGTTTGGATTGACAATGCTGGGGCCGGTACTGCAAAAATTCGGACTACCAGAGCAGCAGGATTACTGGTTGCCACGCATTCTTAATGGCGATGACTGGTGGGGTCAGGGTTATTCTGAACCTGGTGCTGGTTCGGATCTGGCGTCCTTAAAAATGAGTGCGGTTTTGCAAGGCAATGACTATGTAGTCAACGGCCAGAAAGCCTGGACCACATTCGGGCAACACGCCAACATGATTTTTTGTCTGGTGCGCACAGATAATGAAGTGAAAAAACAAGAAGGAATTTCGTTCTTACTTATCGACATGAACACACCCGGTGTTGAAGTCAGGCCAATCGTTTTGATCGATGGCACAGCCGAAGTGAATGAGGTCTGGTTTAATGATGTAGTAGTGCCGGTTGAAAATCTGGTGGGTGATGAAAACAAAGGCTGGACGGTAGCCAAGTATCTGTTGACTCATGAGCGTACAAACATTGCAGGTGTAGGGTTTGCGCGTGCGGGCCTTGCCGCCGTGAAACGAATTGCCAGTTGTGAATTGTCCGCTGGTATTCCACTCATTGAAAATCCGTTGTTCGCGGCACGGGTAGCTGAAATCGAAATAGATTTAATGGCCATGGCAACCACGAATCTGCGTATGTTGTCGCGCGCTTCCGGCTCTCCGGTGCAAGCTGTTGAGAGTTCTGTGCTTAAAGTCAAAGGAACAGAAATTCGCCAGGCTATCAGCGATTTGATGCGTCGCGCTGCAGGTCCGCATGCGCTGCCATTTGCCGCCGACGTGATGGATGATCCTGTAATGGATGACCCAGTGATGGATGATGATCCGTCTGTATTACCTGATCCTATGCGTCACCGGCACGTGAGCATGCAGTACTTCAACAATCGAAAACTGTCAATATACGGCGGATCGAATGAAATTCAACGGCAGATCATTGCAAAGCACACCCTCGGTGGCAGCTGATGATGGAGGTGGCCGATGAACTTTGAACTTAGCGATGAACAAAAGATGCTGCAGGAAACGTTGCGGCGAATGTTAGATGGAAGTAGGGCAAGTGTTTGGTCACTGCTGGCAGAGCAAGGTGTATTCGCCGCCCTGTACAGTGAACAACACGGTGGCCATGGTGGTAGTGGTTTTGATCTGGCATTAGTATTTGAAGAGCTGGGTCGAGCCGGATCGGATGATCCGGTGATTGATTCAGCCCTGATCTGCGGGCGCATACTCATGGATCTCGCCGCAGATTCACATACCGACCTTATACATAGAGTTGTTGTCGGGGATGTTCAGTTAGCAATGGCGCACAGCGAACCCGCTACACGTTATGAATTGCACCGAGTTGAAACACGGGTCAATCAACATGTGTTGAATGGTCGCAAATCAGGTGTTTTTAACGCAGGTAACGCGGAATTTCTGCTCGTAACTGCACGTAGCCAGGGTGAGACTACTGACCGAGACGGTATTGCGCTGTACCTGCTGCCTGCCAATACCCCTGGAGTCACAATACACAGTTATGAAGTGACAGGCGACGGCAATGCAGCAGAGGTGATTCTGCACAATGTTCAATTGACTGAAAGCGAGTGTCTGTCGATTGATGCGCTGAGTGCAATCGAAAGTGCCAACGCATCCGCCATTGTTGCGCAGTGTGCGCAAACTCTCGGTGCGATGGAAACCGCAGTATCCATGACCTGTGACTATCTGGACACGCGTCAGCAGTTTGGACGACCACTGGCAACTTTTCAGGCACTGGCTCATCGAGTGGCTGATCTGCAGATAGAGCTTGCGCAGGCGCGTTCATCAGTGATACTGGCGGCAGGTAATCTGGATGCCGATACAGACACGCGCGATCTGCATTTAAGCGCTGCTAAAAATCTACTCGGTCGGGCAGGAAAACTCATAGCCGAAGAGACAATACAGCTGCACGGCGGAATCGGTATGACAGATGAGTATCGTCTGGGGCATTTTGCAAAAAAGATCATAATGGCGGACCATCGCTTTGGAGACGTCGATTATCATCTCGAGCGCTTCATCGCTTTGTCTGCTAAATAAGAAAAATCACTTGAGCATGAGTGAAAAGTGGCACGACATACTGGATACGCAGGTACTAGAGCGTCCTGATGCTCTGGCGTTTTCCGATACGCTGGGTAATCGATGGAGTTATACAGATACTGCAAATGCCGTTACCGCCATTACCCTGCAACTACACAACGCAGGTGTTCAGTCAGGAGATCGTGTATTACTGTTGGCGGAAAACTGTGCAGCGGTTGTTGCAGTACTGTTTGCCTGCTC
>CAYLZS010000400.1:0-3057 GCA_964388065.1 uncultured Granulosicoccaceae bacterium | reverse complement strand
GGTAATGGCTCTGCCGCTGGCGGCCGTTGCACTACCGGGCTCAGGTTTAAATGGTTGTGCGATAGCGGTTAAGAGTGAAATCCATGATAGAGCCAGCAGTATCAGCCTGAGTGTTTTTAAACCAGTTCCGCGGCGTTTTTTATTCTGCTCCAGCTTGTTCAGCGATCCTGTAAGGGCTGGTGGAACCAATATAGCTTCATTTGCGGTCTTCTGCCGTTTTAGCATCGTGACGATCAAAGGCAGCGGCAGCAGCAGAAAAATCCATGGCCAGTTAAATTGAACCGCGCTTAAAACGCCGGGATCAGATAGACCGAGATCAGATAGGCCGGGAAAAAGTGGAAATTTGTCAGTCACTGTTATTGCGACCTGTACTTACGCTGGATTAAATTTTTCAGTTCATTGAACATCTCAGGTGGCATTCTATGAGCCTGTTGATACTGAGCTGAACCAAACAGTTGTCCGTTTCCCTCACTGAAATAACGCGTCTTAAAAAACGAGTCAAGGTACCGAAGCCAGCGATCCCCTGACAGGTGTTTGATCTCATTGCTTTTATCATGCGTTATCACTATCCGTTTAAGCAGCGCTGCGGTTTGATTTAAGGCATTAGTATTTTTGCCTAGCTCAATAGTATCCAGCTCGCGCTTTGCCTGTTTGGCCCAGGTGGTTTGCCCGCGCGCACGACTAATCAGATAGACAGTAAGTAACAGCAGCAGGATGCCTATGGATAAAATCACCGGCCATATCGCAGGTTCGGCCGGTGCCTGAGGCATTTGAATACCCCGGAGTTGTGCCAGTATCTCTGCTGCAGTTTGCGTAGCCATCAGAGCAATTTCTGGTTGATAATTTGTGCCATGAAGTCAGCGCCGGCTGTTTCTGTGGAAACACTCAACAGCGGTATCCCTGCATCCGCAAATTGAACCTGCCGTTGTAAAATTCTTAAACGCAGCTCGTCGATCAGCACTTTCCGGTTATCACCCGTTATTCGTGCAGTTACTTTTTTTCTTCTTGTACGATATTGGTAACTACCTTCCGGCAGACCCTCCAGTTCAAGTTTGTCGAGCAGCAGGATCGCTTTCATGCGGCCAGTCATAGCAGTCACTGGTAGAGTATTACTCCAATGCTTATCATCTTCTGTGTCGAAACCTGATAGAAAAAAGTAACTGCCTGATCTGCCCCGGGCGCTATTGATTAACATCAATGCATCAGACAATACGGCTATGGCTGGTCTGGTTTGATGGCTGTTGTCGGTTATCAGCTTTTGCGTTGAATCGAAGCCTTGCTGTATTAGCTCAAGTGCACGTAATACGCCCTTACTACCGGCAACGGGTCTGCTCTGTTGAATACCCGCAGCGCTAATCACAATTGATGCACATCTGTCTCCGGACTCATTGGCCTGCCACAATATAAGTGCTGCGTTAAGACTCGCGCTGACTGACCTCAACTTGTTACTGCCGGTAAACATCAGAGGTCGCAGGTCGACCACCACAGTGGTGATGTGTTCGCGTTCTTCGCGATAGAGCCTGGTGTAGGGTTCGTTACTACGGGCGGTGACATTCCAGTCTATATGTCTGACATCATCAGACGGATTGTATTGTCGCAAGTCGATAAACTCGAGGCCATGGCCGCGCCTTATACCGGTTCGCTGGCCCGGAAAATCACTACGGCCAGTATTGGCGGTGCTTTGACCCCGCACGATATCGTGTCGGGCATCAATCAGGGATTGCAAATTCAGGGATACTGCCGGTGAACCCTGAGAAGATAAACCCTGAGAAGATAAACCCCGGGAATAATTTGCTACCGGATTTGCTGCATTGCCTGCCATGGTTTTACACCACTGTTGTCGAGTCCAGAATTCTGTGTACCAGATCGCGACTGCTGACACCTTGTGCCTGCGCGTGGTAGTTCAGAATTATTCGACCGCTCAGTATGTCCGGTGCGAGGACGCTGATGTCTTCCGGGGTAGTATGATCGCGACCATCAAGCCACGCACGTGCCTGCGCGGCGCGTGCTAGAAAGATTGAACCGCGCGGGCTGGCTGCATGTTCCACCACTGAAGCCTCGCTGCCGGCAGTGCCGTAGCCACGGGTGGCAGTTACCAGTCTGACTATGTAGTCCCGCACAGGGTCGCTTATAAAAACGTTCTGTGCTGCTTGTCTTGCGTTAGCTACGTCTTCGCTGTGCAACAGTGATTCATATGATGGTGCCGATGGTTCAATGGTTTCGGCCAGTACCAGATCGAGAATTTTGTGTTCAAGCTCGGGGTCCGGCATTGAAACATCCACAAAAAACATAAAGCGATCCAGCTGCGCTTCGGGCAAAGGATAAGTGCCTTCGTGTTCTATCGGGTTTTGCGTTGCAACCACAATGAACGGATCTTTAAGGCGATAGGTATTTCCGGCAGCGGAGATCTGGTTTTCACCCATGGCTTCGAGTAGTGCACTTTGTACTTTTGGCGGGGCGCGATTGATCTCATCAACGAGAACCACGTTGTTAAACAACGGTCCCGGAATAAAGTTAAATGTGGCGTCGTGTTGCTGATAGACATTGGTGCCGGTCAAATCAGCTGGCAGCAAATCGGGTGTTGCCTGTATCCGTACAAAGTCTGCATTGACCAGTGTCGCAAAAGACTTGACTGCCCGTGTTTTAGCAAGTCCGGGCGAGCCTTCAATTAAAACATGACCACTGGTGATAGTTGCCACCAGCAATCGTTCTACCAGTTTATTGTGTCCTGCTAGCTGTTGATTCAGCTCGTGCCGCACATTGCTGAACTTTTGCAATGCATCGCTGCTAAACGTATCGTCAACACTGGCATAGTCCTGTGGCATAGCGGGTAACGAAGGTGGATGTTCCAATGAGCTACTCAATCGATACTGCCTTTTGTTGTTGGACGAAGAGGTTGCCTTCCTAACCGGAGCCTTGGTTCTTTTGCTATTCGCCAAAGTAGTTGACTGGTTCAACCCGCACACCCGTGTGGCCCTCCTCCGCCCACCCATCTGTGCCTTCAAGGTACCAGAAAATGTTTTTATACCCGTACAGCAACGCCCGTATAGCGGCGTT
>CAYLZS010000399.1:0-2720 GCA_964388065.1 uncultured Granulosicoccaceae bacterium | reverse complement strand
TCCTATGAACACCGTCGATCACTGATCGAAACAGAACTGTTACGATTGGCAGAAATCCTCTATCTTGATGTTGTGTCGTATGCAGTAATGTCCGATCACTATCATGTGGTGCTCTACATTGATCAATCAGCTCAGAAGTCCGCTGATACCAAAGAGATCGTTACCCGATGGCATCAGCTTCATCAGGGAAATCTAATTTCAGATAAATATCTGAGCGGTGAACCACTAGAACCCTACGAACTGGAATCTTTGAATCTACTAGTCGACAAGTGGCGGGAACGTCTCGCCAGTATCAGCTGGTATATGCGTGTACTTAATGAAAAGATTGCCCGTATGGCTAATATCGAAGATGATGTGACCGGCAGGTTCTGGGAAGGCAGGTTCAAATGCCAGGCTTTGCTTGATGAGCAGGCCCTGCTCACTTGTATCGCGTATGTAGATCTCAATCCTGTTCGTGCTGCTATGGCATCAACACCTGAGAAATCTGATCACACCAGCATTCAAACCAGAGTACACCATTGGCAAGAACAAGCCAGCAATCAAAAGCCAACTGACAACCACACATCTGTCACCACCGACTATCAGCCAGAGAATTTACATCCCTTTGTAGGTAATCTACGTCAGGATACCCCAAAGGGTATTTTGTTTAATCTTGTAGACTACTTACAGCTGGTAGATTGGACTGGACGACAGATACGTGAAGACAAAGCGGGAGCTATTCCTTCTAACGCTTCACCGGTTCTTGAACGTCTGTCGATTTCTCCTGAACACCGGGTATATCTCTGCACCAACTTTGAAAGTCACTTCAAAGGCTTGGTCGGTTCAGCTCACTCTTTGAAACAGGCGTGCAAAACCTTTAATCGACAAAGAACCCCCAACCTCTCATCAAGTGCTAGTGTTTTCCCTTAATAGCTAGCTAACCAAATCCCATAATAGAAGTTACTGCAGTGCGGTAGTTCTAACTGTGGGTATTCGATAAATATCATTCTTATCTAAGGTAGTTGAACTTGTTCATGGGCAGTAAGGCTCTCACTGTTCGTCATCTCTTCCACAAACACCTTGCACTACCAAATGTTCAGAGCACTTTTCGTTCGCTACTTTCTATCCACTACAATGGGTGTCTACGTTATTCGGGATGGGATTCAGTACAACCGCCGGAAAGCGCAAAGCCAACCCCTTCGGGGCCAACGATATTTGAACGCGCGTTTAAAAGTTTCACCGAAAACTGGTTGATATGGATATCTGCGCTGTCGCTATCCATGGGTGGATTGTTCTTCATACGCTATGGAATCGAGAAGGGCGTTCTAGGACCGCGCGCGCGAGTGGGGGCCGCCGTCGGCTTCGGCATCATCCTGATTAGTACGGCCGAATATTTTCGACGCAGAAAAACCATTGGCATGGGCGGTTGGTTTTCAATCCCCGGTATATTTGCTACAGGTGGATTAGCTTCATTGTTTGGTGCAGCCGTAGGCGCGCATTTACTGTATGACCTGGTCGGAACAAATGCGGCCTTTATCTGTATGGCTCTGCTCAGTTTGCTTGCAGTTGGACTAGGTATTATCTATGGCCCTGTGCTGGCAGTCCTGGGTATTCTGGGAGCATTTGCAGCACCCGTAATTGTGAGTACCGGGAGCGGTGCTCCAGCTGTGCTCTACGGATACTATTTACTGGTTCTGGCCGCAGCGCTTTGCGTTGAGCGTTACATGCGCTGGATATGGTTATCTGCATTTGGTGTTGCACTGGCCATAGCAAATGGTTTGCTGTTGCTGTCTACCGACCTGGCGTACGTGCCGTACAATGCACTATACGCTGCGGCTATTATACTGATGGCAAGCTGTATTCCCGCCTTTGGCTGGAAGCCACACACCGACAACAAAGTGCTCGCTATTTCAGGTATAGGCGATATATCAAATCACTACCCGACAGTATTATCCGTTGTTACAGCGATTGCCGGCACCGGGCTAATACTTATTGGCGCACCTTATAGCGTTATCTCTGAACAATCAGGAATAATTGTACTGATTGCTCTGCTGCTGTGGGCGGTTTTCTGGTTGGACAAGGCCGAAAACATGGACGAGCTATCGCCTGTTTTTGTCATCGGGGTATTAGGAGTATGCGCATTTAAAACGCATCATATAACAGGTGATGCTATACAGATAGATCAGTTCAAAATAGAAACCACGGCGTTACTCGCAATATCTGCTATTGCCTTCTATGCAAGTTTCTGGCGGGGCGCTCGATCATCACGGACGCTGACCTGGATAGCCGGAGGCACCGTTGTACCTGTTTTAGCATTTGCACTGCATTATATCGACTGGCATATCGGTCAGGATTTGTTCAGTGAAAGAACCTGGGCAATTTGGGCCATAGCGCTGGTTGCGATGTTGGGCACAGCTGCAGCACTAATGCTCCGCTCGTCATTTGAATTAAGCCGCACAGGCGCAGATATATATGCCGTGGGTGGATTGATCGCATCAGGGTTTGCAGCGTATTTTCTGATTACAAAAGAATTCCATTCTCATGTTAGCGGAGTGCTGGCACTAGTTGCTCTGGCCCTGGTGATAAGGTTTAAGTTCACGTTAACCGGGCATATGATTTGGGCTTTTGTAACCGCCGCATCCGCGTTGGCCCTGTGGCGCCTTTTTCCAGATCTAATGTCACAGCATCTATTCAGCTGGTTGGATTTGGCAGTTCTTACGGCTGTGACTGTACCGTTTATC
>CAYLZS010000398.1:0-2856 GCA_964388065.1 uncultured Granulosicoccaceae bacterium | reverse complement strand
ATGCCATTGTTTGAAGATGATCGCGAAACGGTGCAGGTTGAAACCTGGGCTGCTGGTGCACAAATTGAAATTGATGCACCAGAAGGCGCTGAGTTTTTAGTTCTCGACGGTAGCTTCACGTCTGATAAAGATGAAGCTTTGTATAAAGAAAGTTGGTTGCGTGTGCCCAAGGGTGACAAGCTTATCGCCGTTGCGGGTGCCGATGGTGCCAGGGTTTGGATGAAAACACGCCACCTTCGCTTCGTTGATCCACCCAAAGCTTAAACCTTCACTTGAGTAAAATTTGCGTCTAACAAACCTCAGGAGGCAATGCGCATAGTGAGTAGTTCCGAAAACATCAACACTGACGCCGACAAAGATTCGATCGATGTATTTCACGAAGGCGAAAGATCCATTCATCGCAATCTTGGTATCGAAGAGCGGGTAGGCATGTTAGGTCAGCGTATGATCCGCGACTATATGCCAGAGCAACATCGGCTGTTTTTTAATCAGCTTGATTCAATTCATATCGGCTTGGTTGATCACTCTGGACATCCCTGGGCAACACTGCGCACCGGAGAACCCGGGTTCATCCAATCACCCACCAATCAATCACTGACTATCACTTCACAGCCATTGAGAGGCGAGCCCGATAATTTGCAATGGCAGCCGGGTGCAAAAATTAGCCTGGTGGGGTTAGAGTTTTCTACACGGCGGCGTAATCGGGTAAACGCGACTGTGACCAGTGTGACTGGTGATGAAATGGTATTGCAAGTTGATCAGAGCTACGGCAATTGTCCAAAGTACATACAACAGCGCGAAGTAACACAGAAAAGAATCGAGACAGATCCAAATCAAGCTGACACAGGCACTCTGGTAACAAAACAAACAGCTAACAAACTAAACCTCGATGATCAAAATTTACTGAGCGCTGCAGACACGCTATTTATAGCCTCGCGCGCCCCGACTCTTGATCATGATGCTCGTGCAGGCGTAGACATTAATCACCGTGGTGGCTTACCGGGGTTTGTAACTGTTTTGGATGAAAATACACTCCAGATACCTGACTACAAAGGCAATAACTTTTTTAATACTTTAGGCAATATTGCTCTTGATCCTCGTGTGGGTGTTCAAGTCATAGATTTTGAAACGGGACTTACGTTAAATTTGCAGGGTCTGGCAAAAATAGTCACCAGTGATGCTGACACCAAGCAACAAAAGCATGAGACCGATAGGCGAATCATTATCTCTATCCAGAGCGTCAGCAGAACCGAGCAAGCAATAGCGAATCAATTTACTCAACCCGAATATTCCCCACATTTGTATCAACCAACTTAGATTAAATGAAACTCGGTAGTACTGAACGTGACCACGTAGTTTCTGACGAAATCGTTCCCACAAGGACGACAAACGATACTGATTTCCTAAACCGTTTACACCACTGGTTACGTGAGTAGCTTTGAATCAAATTTCTTACTACGGGTTTTCACTTTCGGGATTACATGACCATCGCGACTCAAGTCCAGATAGAACGTAAAGTCCAGGAAACGAACACGCCACAAAACCTTGGCCTGGCGGGTGCTCTGGCACCTTGGAATGACTTACTTGTCCCATTCCTGGAATTACGCTTGAAAATGGCTTGTAACATATTGAAAATTGACAGTAAACATGTAAAGAAATGACTGCTCCAGTCGACCAATACTGTTAAGTGGCCCCATACTACAAACAGATCAAGTTTTTTTGAGCAAAAAACACAACAAAACAGCCGCTCGAGCAAAGCGGCGTAATATTGTTGTTGAACCTCTGGAACCACGAGTACTCTTCTCAGCAGATGTTGTGTCAGCGTCGCTTGCGCTGGATTCTACCTTGGAGAATTCAGAGGAGCAGCACAACTGGCAGGCTAACATTTATCAGTCGGGATCTACTGTGTCCGACAGTAAGGGTGACCCGACACAAAATAGTACGCTTAACAATAAAGTAACCGATCAGGCGTATACTGTTCTCGACGATAGAGAGATTGGAAAAACTCGTAGCGAGCTAATTGAGTTTGAAGTACAAGCATCAGATGTGATCAATGAGGTCAATTTTGACCGTGAACAAGCACGCCAGCTAATTGTTATTGATGGTCGGATAGATGACATTGAAGCAGTAATTAGTGACGTACTAAGCCGCGGGCAGTCTGACGTTGAATTCGACTTTATTCTATTGGACAGTGAAACCGATGGAATTGATGCCATTTCGCAAGCGTTAAACTCAGAAGCGGCTCAACAATATGATGCCGTGCACATACTTGCTCACGGCTCCGATGCGCAGCTTCAGCTAGGTTCAACAAACCTTAATTCCGACAACCTGGAATCTTACCAAAATCATCTTGCTGGCTGGGCTTCTGGAATGACGCAAGCCGCAGACATTCTTCTCTACGGTTGTGATGTAGCCCAGACAGCAGATGGGCAATGGTTCGTAGATCAAATTAGTCAGTTTACCGGAGCAGACATAGCAGCGAGCGATGATCTGACAGGCCATGAAAGCCTTGGCGGTGACTGGGAGTTTGAGTATGTTGTCGGCTCTGTTGAATCCGAAGTGGCATTTAGTCACGCGTTTCAGTCTGATTACCTAGGTACGTTTGCAACTGTTGATGTGACGACATGGCTGGACACCGTCGATGGTAACACCAGTTCAATCGCTGCTCTGACTGCCGTAGGCGGTGCCGGAGCCGATAACGTCATCTCGCTTCGTGAAGCCATCATCGCAGTCAACAATGGGGCGGGCGGCGATACGATCCAACTTGGCTCTGGCGATTATAAGCTTACGATTATGACGGGGACAGGCGACGCGCACGGAGACCTTGATATCGATGAAGACGTTGAAATCATTGGC
>CAYLZS010000397.1:0-8403 GCA_964388065.1 uncultured Granulosicoccaceae bacterium | reverse complement strand
CCCGAAAAGTACTTAAAGAAACTCAGCTGATCATACTCTCCACGCATCTTAGCCGTCATGCAGTAGAGCATGCGAACATTGTTTTACCGTCGGCAGCATTTTTAGAAACAGCCGGTACATTTGTTAACGCTACAGGTGCATGGCAAATGTTTAACGGTACAACCAAACCACCGGGCGAAGGTCGGCCGGCATGGAAGATACTCCGAGTGCTCGGCAACGAGCTTGAACTGGAAGGCTTTGGCTACGACAGTGTCGTTGGTGTTCGCGAAGAGCTGAAAGACCTCTGCCGCGATATTCAGCTCGACAACAGCTACACGATTGACAACATTGAAGTGCCATCGAGTGCTCATAGCAGTGGTGCGTTGCTGCGCTGCGGTGATTTGCCTGCCTACAAAGCAGACATGCTGGTTAGGCGTGCGCGATCACTACAGAAAACTTCTGATGCGCAGCAGAACTATGTGTCGTTGCACAGCACCGATATGGAACGCCTCGGTCTGGCTGACAATGCGGTGGTTAGTGCAGAGCAGAACGGCGATACCGTTATGATTAAAGTTAAGCAGGACGACAGCATACCGCAGGGATGTGCATGGCTGCCGATGGGAAGTATGGATCTGGCGGGATTCGGTTGTATGTTCGAGCCGGTAACACTGGTGGCGGGCACGTAACATGGGATTCTTTGAAAGCATTTGGTTTTTAATTCTCACGGTACTTAAAGTACTGCTGATTATCGTCCCGCTGTTATTGTCGGTTGCCTATCTCACCTATGCCGAGCGCAAAGTCATCGGTGCGATTCA
The DNA here is from genome assembly GCA_964388065.1 of uncultured Granulosicoccaceae bacterium. Classification (GTDB taxonomy): domain Bacteria; phylum Pseudomonadota; class Gammaproteobacteria; order Granulosicoccales; family Granulosicoccaceae. The sequence goes on along the minus strand of CAYLZS010000397.1, from coordinate 7,609 downwards.
GGTTCGCAAAGGTCCAAACCGGGTCGGCTTTGCAGGCTTGCTGCAACCGATAGCGGATGTACTGAAACTTTTAACCAAAGAAGTACTGGTACCGACCAACTCGCACAGGTTCCTGTTTTTAATTGCACCGATCCTGTCGCTTGCGCCTGCCTTTGCTGCATGGGCGGTGATACCGTTCAGTGACACAGCGGTGCTTGCAGATGTGAATGCCGGACTCCTGTATGTGCTGGCACTGACATCACTTGGTGTATACGGCGTTATTGTTGCGGGCTGGGCGTCAAACTCCAAGTACGCGTTTCTCGGTGCTATGCGTTCTGCAGCACAGATTGTTGCCTACGAAATAGCGATGGGTTTTGCCCTTGTGGGTGTATTGATGGTTAGCGGCAGCCTTAACCTTGGTGATATTGTCCGAGCTCAGGAAGGCAGCATCTTCCACTGGTTCTGGTTACCTTTGTTTCCGCTCTTTATTGTGTACTTTATATCGGGTGTTGCAGAAACCAACCGCGCACCGTTTGATGTGGCGGAAGGTGAGTCTGAAATTGTTGCGGGCTTCCACGTCGACTACTCGGGTATGGCGTTCGCACTGTTCTTTCTGGCTGAATATGCCAACATAATAATGATTGCAGCGCTTGCTGTGATTATGTTCCTGGGTGGCTGGTTGTCACCAATTCCGTTTATCCCCGATGGAATGGGGTGGTTCTTTGCCAAGACGGCGTTCATGATTTTCTTCTTTCTATGGTTCCGTGCAACCTTTCCGCGCTATCGCTACGATCAGATCATGCGACTGGGCTGGAAGGTGTTTATACCTATCACTATCGTTTGGTTAACTGTAGAAGCCGTTGCGATCTTGCTGGATATCGGACCCTGGTTCGATATTAGAAGTGCGTAACTAATGACTACTGACGGAAATCTCCCGAATAAACTGGGCACGCTATGACCGGTAACGTTAAATCAACATTAAAGAGCCTGATGCTGCTTGAGCTTCTCAAGGGCATGAAGCTGACAGGCAAGTACCTGTTCAAAACCAAATTTACGGTGGAATATCCGGAGGAGAAAACCCCTCAGTCACCTCGCTTTCGTGGCTTGCACGCGCTGCGTCGCTACTCGAACGGGGAAGAGCGATGTATTGCCTGTAAGTTGTGCGAGGCAGTGTGTCCGGCGCTCGCCATCACAATTGATTCTGAGCAGCGTGCCGATAACACACGTCGCACCACCCGCTATGACATTGATCTGTTTAAGTGCATCTTCTGTGGTTTTTGCGAAGAGGCCTGTCCGGTCGACTCTATTGTTGAAACGCGAATTTTCGAATATCACTTTGAAAAGCGTGGCGAGCAGATCATGACTAAAGACAAGCTGCTCGCCATTGGCGATAAGTATGAAGACCAGATCGCATCCGATCGCGCAGCTGACGCGGCATTCCGTTAAGAGGAAATCATGGATTTAAAGCTTCTGGTTTTCTGGATATTTTCGCTGGTGCTCATTGGTGCCGCGATAGGTGTGATCACCACCCGCAACCCGGTACAGGCAGCATTGTTCCTGGTGCTTGCTTTCTTTAACAGCGCCATCATCTGGATGTTGATGGAGGCTGAGTTCCTCGCCATCACGCTGGTGCTTGTGTATGTCGGCGCGGTGATGGTGTTGTTCCTGTTTGTGGTGATGATGCTCGACATTAACCTGCTGCCTCTGCGGGAAGGTTTTTCAAAGCATCTGGTGACTGGCGGAATAGTTGGTGGCGCTATTGTTCTGCAGATGATTTTTCTTATACGCGTTAAGTGGGCAGGATCAGGCCTTGAGCAACCGGTACCCAAACCTGCCGACTACAGCAATACAGAAGAACTCGGTATGGCGATGTATACCGATTATCTCTTTCAGTTTGAGGTGGCAGCCGTCATTCTGCTGGTGGCAATTATCGCGGCAATAGCACTTACCATGCGCCGCCGACCTGATACCAAATATCAGCGCCCTGCAGAGCAGGTGCTGGTGCAGAAGGAAGATCGACTGCGTGTTGTCTCCGTTAACAGTGAAGACAATCAGGATATTGCAGCACTTAAACCTGCCGAATCTACCGCTGGAACAGGCGGTAACGCTGCCGGAAACACCGCGTCTGGCACGGGAGCAAAGTCATGATCCCGATTTCGCACTTTCTGACTCTCGGTGCAATTTTATTCGGCCTCAGCATTGCCGGCATTTTTCTTAATCGAAAAAATATCATCATCATTTTGATGTCGATCGAACTGATGCTGCTGGCGGTTAATATGAACTTTATTGCGTTCTCTTACTTTCTTGGCGACACGGCAGGGCAGGTGTTTGTGTTTTTCATTCTGACCGTCGCAGCTGCAGAGGCAGCCATCGGTCTTGCGATACTTGTTGTATTGTTCAGAAATCGCGGTTCGATCAATGTTTCCGACCTAGATCAGCTGCAGGGGTAACTTAGATGAAACTCCTTTATATACTTACCCCACTGGCACCATTAATCGGCGCAATTGCCGCCGGTTTCTTCGGTCAAAAGCTCGGCCGAGTAAATTCGCATCGCATTACCATTGCTGGTGTCGCGATCGCGTTTTTCCTGTCACTGATCGCTTTGTTCAAGAGTTTCTCCGGTGGTGAAGTATTCAACGAGACTATCTATACGTGGATGGTCAGTGGCGATATTAAGTTTGAAGTAGGGTTTCTGGTCGACAAGTTAACGGTCGTGATGATGACTGTGGTTACCTCGGTCTCGTTGATGGTACATATCTACACCATTGGCTATATGCATGATGATCCTGGTTACCAGCGGTTCTTCAGTTATATCTCGCTGTTCACCTTTGCGATGCTGATGCTGGTGATGGCCAATAACTTCATGCAGCTGTTCTTTGGCTGGGAAGCGGTGGGTCTGGTTTCATACCTCCTGATTGGTTTCTGGTACAAGAAACCGACTGCGATCTTTGCCAACTTAAAAGCATTCCTGGTTAACAGAGTAGGGGATTTCGGTTTTCTGTTGGGTATTGCTGCCGTACTGATGTACACAGGAACACTCAACTACTCTGAGGCATTTGCTGCAGCGCCGGCTATGACGGGTGTGACGATGGAAATTATTCCTGGTGTTGCCTGGTCTGCGCTGACGGTTACCTGTATCTGCCTCTTCATTGGGGCCATGGGTAAGTCAGCACAGATTCCGCTGCACGTGTGGCTGCCAGACTCGATGGAAGGCCCGACACCAATCTCGGCACTGATTCACGCGGCGACCATGGTAACTGCGGGTATATTCATGGTGGCGCGCATGTCGCCGTTCTTTGAGCTCTCGACAACGGCACTGACTTTTGTACTGATCATCGGCGCTCTGACTGCATTACTGATGGGTTTGATCGGTATTGTGCAGAACGATATCAAGCGCGTGGTTGCCTACTCGACGTTGTCGCAGCTCGGTTATATGACGGTTGCACTGGGTGCGTCCGCCTACAGCGCTGCGATATTCCACCTGATGACTCATGCTTTTTTTAAGGCGCTGCTGTTTCTTGCAGCAGGCAGTGTGATTATCGGTATGCACCACGAGCAGGACATCCGCAAGATGGGTGGTTTGCGCAAGTACATGCCGGTGACCTACTGGACTTCATTGATTGGCACACTGGCATTGATTGGCTTCCCTGGTTTTTCGGGTTTCTTTTCCAAAGATGCCATTATCGAAGCGGTGCATGGATCCCAGACCGCAGGTGCCGGCTTTGCCTACATTTGTGTATTGCTGGGTGTATTCATAACCGCGTTCTACAGCTTCCGAATGTTCTTTCTTGTCTTTCATGGCGAAGAACGGTTTGACGATCACACCCGTGAGCATTTGCATGAATCTCCAAAGGTAGTTACCGTGCCGCTGATCCTGCTGGCAATACCTTCAGTGATTCTCGGTGGCTTAACTATTGGCCCGATGCTGTTCGGTGGCTTTTTCGGTGACGCTATTGTTGTTGATCCAAAGCATGATGTGCTGGCAGAGATTGGTTCTCACTATCATGGTGCATTCAACTTTGTGCTGCACGGGTTTAAAACACCAGCGCTCTATCTGGCGTTAGCGGGTGCTGCCAGTGCCTGGTATATCTATCTTAAGAATCCATCAATCGCAGACTGGTTTGCAAACAAGTTTAGCTTTGTCCATCGCTTACTCGAGAATAAATACGGCTTTGATGATTTCAATCAGAAAGTTTTTGCCGGTGGCAGTTTGAATATTGCCGACAAGCTCTGGAGTGTCGGTGACGTTAAGATGATCGACGGCATGATGGTGAATGGAACCGCCGGCAAGATCGGTTTCTTTTCAACACTTGCACGCTCAAAATTGACTGGTTATTTATATAACTATGCTTTTGTAATGGTCGCGGGTTTGTGTGCGATGTTATTCATTTTTCTTTTCACAACGTAGTCACGCTTGATGCCAATACTAAGCTTAATCATCTGGTTGACCATACTCGGTGGACTGGTGACTCTATTTGTCGGTGACCAGCGTTGTCGCATGACAGCACTGGTGATTTCGATCCTCGCCTTTTTGCTGAGCCTCGGTTTGTACTTTGGCTTTGATAACTCGACTGCTGACATGCAGTTTGTCGAGCATGCGGCGTGGTTGCCGTCGTTCGGTATTAACTACGGACTGGGTGTCGATGGGATTTCAGCACCTCTGATCATCCTGACCACCTTTATCAATGTGGTTGTGGTGATCTCAGCCTGGGAAGTCATTAAGGATCGACCGGCAATGTACCTCGCGTCATTCCTCATCATGACGGGCTTCATGGTGGGTGTGTTTGCGGCGACCGATGCAATACTCTTTTATATCTTCTTTGAAGCAACGCTGATCCCGATGTTTTTGATTATTGGTATCTGGGGCGGGCCGCGGCGTGTCTATGCGACTATCAAATTTTTCCTGTATACGTTTTTAGGCTCGGTGTTCATGCTGGTGGCATTGATCTACATGGGCAGTAAGGCAGACAGCTTTGCGATTCAGGCACTGCACGAGCTGCCACTGGCGGGCAATGCACAGACACTGATTTTCTTTGCGTTCTTTGTGGCATTTGCGGTCAAGATACCAATGTGGCCGGTCCACACCTGGCTGCCTGATGCGCACGTTGAAGCACCAACTGCGGGTTCTGCAGTCCTGGCTGCAATCATGTTGAAGATGGGTGGCTACGGCTTTATGCGATTTAGCTTGCCGGTTGTTCCGGATGCGAGTCAGCAGCTTGCCTGGCTGGTGATTCTGTTCTCATTGATTGCGGTGGTGTATATCGGTTTTGTCGCCCTTGCTCAGGCAGATATGAAAAAGCTGATCGCCTATTCGTCAATTTCGCATATGGGTTTTGTCACGCTCGGTATGTTTGTCATTTTTGGCATCATTGCCAACGCCGGAGAGGGAGCGCAGATTGGTAGCGAGCATGGTGGACATGCGGTGATGGCACTTGAAGGTGCAATGGTGCAGATGATTTCGCACGGTTTTATTTCTGCGGCAATGTTCCTGTGTGTTGGCGTCTTGTACGACCGCATACATTCGCGGGAAATTGCAGACTATGGTGGTGTGGTAAACACAATGCCACTGTTTGCTGCATTTCTGGTTTTCTTTGCCATGGCCAATGCCGGGTTGCCGGGCACCTCGGGATTCGTCGGTGAGTTTATGGTGATACTCGCAACGTTCAAAGCCAACTTCTGGTTTGCGTTTCTGGCGGCAAGCACGCTGATACTGGGTGCTGCCTACACACTGTGGATGGTGAAGCGGGTGGTCTTTGGCGAAATTGGCAACGATAAAGTCGCAGCCCTCAGTGACATCAATCAGCGTGAAAAAATAATGCTGGGTTTGCTGGCGGCAATGGTGTTGTTCTTCGGGCTGTGGCCGCAGCCGATGGTTGACATGATGCATGCAACTATCGAAAACCTGGTGGCACATGTCACCACATCAAAACTGTAGGGGCTGAGACTAATGGATAATTTGAGTTTAGCCGCTCCGGAAATGTTTTTGCTTTGTGCGATCTGCCTGATTTTAATTGGCGATTTGTTTGTTACAGAAGATCGCCGACCACTGGCCTATGGTTTGTCGCAGGTGGCGCTGGTGGTGACACTGATTCTAACTTGGTGGATCTCACCTGAGACCGGTGCGGTCACTGCCTTTGGTGGCAGCTTTATTATGGATCAGATGAGTGTGGTCTGTAAGTCCTGGATTCTTATCGTCTCTATGGGTGTGTTTCTCTACTCCCGTGACTTTGTTAACTCGCACAAAATTACCAATGGTGAGTACTACACGCTGGCACTGAGTGGAGTGCTCGGCATGATGATCATGGTGTCGTCCAGTACCATGCTGACTCTCTATCTCGGTTTGGAGTTGCTGTCGTTGTCGCTTTACGCGATGGTGGCTCTAAAGCGCCATGATGAAAAGTCTTCTGAAGCCGCAATGAAATACTTTGTACTCGGGGCACTTGCCTCCGGTGCTTTGCTTTATGGTATTTCAATGATCTACGGTGCAACCGGCAGTTTGCACTTTGATGTGATTGCGGCCGGTCTCTCTACCGATTTGCAGGGTAGCACTGCTGCGGTTTTCGGACTGGCGTTTGTGGTGGTTGGTATTGCGTTTAAATTTGGTGCGGCACCTTTTCACATGTGGGTGCCGGATGTCTATGAAGGTGCACCGACCTCGGTTGCGCTGTACATATCGGCAGCGCCAAAGATTGCGGCTTTTGCTCTTTCTATTCGGTTTCTGATTGACGGTCTGGAGACTGCCCACACTAGCTGGCAGGGCATGCTGATTGTATTGTCTCTGTTGTCAATTGTGCTGGGTAATCTGATTGCACTGGCGCAGGTATCAATCAAGCGGATGCTGGCGTACTCAACAATTTCTCACGTGGGTTTCATCATGCTGGGTATCCTGGCCGGGAATCAGGAAGGGTATTCCGCTGCCATGTTCTATGCGATCACCTACTCATTTACCAGCATGGGTGCTTTTGGTGTCATATTGGCGATGGACCGTATGGGTGCCGAAGTAAATTTGCTAACTGACCTGCGTGGTTTGTTCCGCCGCAGTCCGGTTTATGCCGGTGTAATGATGCTGTTGCTCGTTTCCATGACGGGTGTGCCACCTGCAGTGGGCTTCTATGCCAAGCTCGCGGTGCTGAGTGCTGCGGTAAAGGCCGATTTGGTCTGGATGGCGGTCATTGCGGTAATTTTCTCGGTAGTTGGTGCGTTTTACTACCTGCGCGTTATCAAGTACATGTTCTTCGACGATCCAGTCGAACCACAGCCGGTGCTGGCGCCGATCGATGTGCAAATCGGTCTGACAATCAACGGCGCGGCAATCCTGTTTTTTGGGATATTTCCGGGTCTGATTATGGCTGCCTGCGCCGCGGCTTTCGGTTTGTAGCCGGGCTGATTGCAACGCCCGCCGGGCAGGTTCCCATGCGTATTCTGCAGGGCCCTGATATCAGATTGTATCGGGGTTTGGCACGGCCAAAAAACTTGTAATTATGGCAATTTGCTTCTATCATTGCGAATTGCAGTTGCGGGGTGGAGCAGTCTGGCAGCTCGTCGGGCTCATAACCCGAAGGTCGTAGGTTCGAATCCTACCCCCGCTACCACGGATCATTAAAAAGGCCCCTGCTAAGGGGCCTTTTTG
>CAYLZS010000396.1:0-2803 GCA_964388065.1 uncultured Granulosicoccaceae bacterium | reverse complement strand
GACAGTGGCTGCGTCTGGGGTAACTCACTGACGGCACTCAAACTTGAAGATAAAACCGTATTTACCGTCAGCTGCGTAAAATAGTTACTACGACCCTGCAACCACTCTCTTTGCCGGAGGTTTTTCCAAAATACTGTAGGTGAAGCGATAGCCACCGTCTTCAGTCTCATCATGAGATTCACTGGACACCTCCTGCCAGTCCTCCGGCCGGTAACTTTTAAGCCAGGTATCACCATCGGAAAACTCGTGATCAATGACCGTCAGATACAAGCGTTCAACATATTCTATGGCTTCCTGACAAATCGAAGCACCACCGATCACCATCATTTCATCAGATTTGTGCTCTTGTGCAAATTGAAATGCCTGCTCAAGTGATGCAGCCACCTGAACGTCAGCAGCAGTCCAGTCCTTACTGCGCGTAATGACAATATTTGGCCTGCCTGGCAAGGGTTTGCCAAGTGAATCAAACGTCCTGCGGCCCATAATGACAGGCTTACCCATCGTGATGCGTTTGAAATATTTAAGGTCGGCAGAAATATGCCAGGGCATGCCACCGTCCTTTCCTATTAGACGATTTACGTCCATCGCCATTATCATCGATATTCGCATTGTTCCCCCAGTTCTAATTAGCAGATATTAAAAACTGTTTTAAAAAGCACCATTGCCGCCTAACTTCACTCGCAATTTATCGGTATAGCCCGGCTTAAATGGCTGCGCCTGTAAGGCAGCATTGTACTCCGGGTTAGAAAGAAGTTCTGAACGAAACCATGTGCCAGTACGATTACCGCTACTGCGATTAGTTACTTCTACTTTGTAGTAAAATTCATCAACTTTATTGGCAAATGAAAAATCATTGTGTACGTGTACGGCCAAAAAGTAGACATCATCAACAATACTGTAAATATAGAAGTTAGGTTTATTAATCGGCACTCTTTGCAAATCAAACGGCACTTCAATTTCACCCAGCTTTGCCTGTAACTCAGAGACAAAATCTATTGCAGGTGTTTTCTTATGATTATAGCCTGGCCCGCCTACCGCATATTTTTGCTGCTCGCGCGTGGCAATAAGCGTGTAATTGGGGATATTAACAGCACCCTCAAAAGGATACTTGCCAGTTACCTCCCGATATTTTTCTATGTGGCCCGACAGCACTTTTAAATCTTCAAGTCTGCTTATATCAAGGTCATGCTGCAGCGACTCACTGGTACCACTGAAACCTGAACCCGAAGGAGATGATGCGCAGCTCGCTATTAAGAAGCAGGCCATCGCGACAATGAGATGTAAACTCTGTTTCATAGTTGATGGTTTCCTTAGGCCGCAGCCACAGCTTTTTCGACAGTGACAGGAAGCAAGCCGGATATAATTGTAATTTAGCGGTACTGTTAATTGGTAGTACACAAATGCTATCCAGCGCAATTACTACTCTTCCTCAACCTGCCTTAACTCTGTAAGCCGCTCTTTCAAATAGCTTCCCGCTGTATGCCTTGCGGACAAAACTACCTCTGGACGTGGATGAAGAAACAAAGGAATCGATACTCTGGATTTATTGTGATCCGCCCCGTCAGGATTCACCACACGATGTGCGGTTGAGGGAAAGTAGCCACCTGATGCCTCCTGCAGCATATCTCCGATATTGACAACAAGATTACCAAAATCACAAGGCACCTCAAGCCAGCTGCCGTCACGGGCTTTTACCTGCAATCCAGGCTCGTTGGCAGCAGGCAGAATAGTAATCAGGTTAATGTCTTCATGAGCGGCTGCCCGAATGGCATCGGGAGTTTCGTCACCACTCAATGGCGGATAGTGCAGCACACGCAGCAATGATTGCTCACTGTCTGCCATCATTGCAGGCAGCGGCTCGCTGTAGTTCGCTTTAACTTCTGTTGGACTATGTTTTTCTATCCATGACAACAACGTACCACCAAACTCACCGGCAATCCTGTAGTAGTCACCAAGCTCCTGCTTTAAAGTCGCAGGGCATTGCCCCCAGGGATAGTAATGGTAGTACTCTTTAATATCTCTGACCAGGCGACCCTTTGCAGCTTCTGCCTCTTGTGCAGGAAAAAAACCATCGAAATTTTTCGGATCAAACCGATAATTGTTTTTTTCATCACTGTAAAAAAACTTCAACCAATTCTTATAAATGGAATCTACCGTCGGTTGAGGTATCGGGTGATTGCACAATACTCCAAATCCAGTTTCGCGCAGCGATTCGACAAACCGTGTCGGTGCATCTGAATCGGTAAAATCGACTGTTTCCAGAGTCTGGTTTGTAATCTGCTGTGGCATGGCCGCTGGAGTAGTTCACCCGCCGTACAGATTAACACACTCGGTTGTTAGTATTGGCCCCTGATCAAAATTGTCATTACAATTTTACTTAACTCCACATTACGTTTATCCCACAACCAACACAGTAGTCAACTAAGCCATTGATTGTCCGTTTGTCCGATCTCCTGGCCACACAGTGAATCGCAGAATTTACAATCGCGAGCACTCCGGAGATTCAAAACATAGCCGGTTTATGCATAGAGAATTAGAAATGCGGATGAGATCTGCTTATGCTGCCGCTTCACTCTCAAGTTGCACAAGCAGCGCTGAGAAGTCAGTAAAAGACATTGGCCTGGCAAATAGAAAACCCTGGTACTCCTGACAGTCGAAACTCTGTAGTGCACGCAATTGCTCTTCCGTTTCAACACCCTCTGCAACAACATTGAGCTCGAACATTCGTGCCATAGAGACGATAAGCTCAACAATAGGCCGCACACTCTCTATCTGCATAACAAAAGACCGATCAATCTTAAGG
>CAYLZS010000395.1:0-8359 GCA_964388065.1 uncultured Granulosicoccaceae bacterium | reverse complement strand
CTATTACTACACTTTCCCGAACTGTTGCCTGAAGACTTTAAACCATGGATAAATGCAGATAGTGCACGCCGCGACGGTGTGACTGTTGAGCAGGCCGCAACAGATACCGCTGCACTGTGGAAAAGTGGCCTTAAAGGGTGGGGTATAGAATCAGATCGTATTCAACGTCTCAAAGAGTCAGTTGACCGTGCTGTCTACACGCCTGGCTCAACATCGGGTAAACCGATCAGCATTCTGGCCTCACTCAAAGCACCGGAGGCAGACTGGCAAAGCAATCAGGAGGTTTTGCTTGAGCAAATAGAGGGTACCGTTACGGCGCTACTGGGCCTGATCGGGTTAGATGATATAGATCCGATCAGCGATCCCGAACATATTCTATTGTCAAAGATCATTGCCGATGCCTGGGAGCAGGGTAACGATGTAGATATGGGTGAACTGATAATGCAAACCCAAAATCCACCGTTCGACAAACTGGGTTTTTTTACAGTCGATCAGTTCTTTCCAAAGAAAAAACGCACGGCACTTGCGATGAAGCTCAACAGTATTATTGCAGCGCCTTCGTTCCAGCCCTGGATTACCGGTGAGCCGCTTGATATCCAATCGCTTTTGTATACGGATGACGGTAAGCCAAAGCACAGTATTTTCTACATAGCGCATCTGAGTGAAACCGAGCGCATGTTTATTGTCACGTTGTTGTATTCGGCAATAGAGACCTGGATGCGTTCGCAATCCGGCACAACCAGTTTGCGTGCACTCGTGTACTTCGATGAGATTTTTGGCTATCTGCCACCGACTGCCAATCCACCCTCGAAGAAGCCCATGCTCAGAATGCTTAAGCAGGCGCGTGCATTCGGTGTTGGTATGGTGGTCGCAACGCAAAACCCGGTCGATATTGACTACAAAGGTTTGTCAAATGCCGGAACGTGGTTTGTAGGCAGGTTGCAAACAGAGCGTGATAAAGAAAGACTGTTAGACGGCTTGCAGGGTGCAAGTGGCGGTAATTTTGATCGCAGCGCATCTGACAAAATGTTATCCGGTTTAGGCAAACGAGTATTTCTGGTTAACAACGTACATAGCAGAGGCGGACCAGAGCTCTTTCAAACCCGCTGGGCGATGAACTATATGGCAGGTCCCATGACCCGCAACCAGATCAAAAGTCTTAATCAACTTGCCGGTGCAATAGATATTTCTGAGGCACCCAAAGCGACCAAAGCACCGGTACGCGACGTCGATAGCGGATCTCAGAAGTCGCGAAAATTGAAATCCGGTAAAGCGACAGTGGAATCGGTTGCCGAAGAAAAATCCGGATCGACTGCTGTTAACAAGGTACTGAAAAAGTACACAGAGACAAGGCCCGCTATTGCAACCGGATTAGATGAGTATTTTCTACCGCGCAAGTATAGCTTCTATCGATCGCTGCAACGTCGTGACAACCCGGTATCAATGAACGATGCCGAAAAAATTGGACTGGTGTATTTACCGGGACTGCTAATGCAGCTTGATGTGTTGTATACCGACAGAAAAGGCAGCTACAGTGAGCGCAGAAGGTATACCACTTACATGCCTGATCCCGAACGTCGCAGCTCCATTAATTTTGAAAAATATACGGTCGAATCGATCGATCCGGAAGAGCTTGACCAGGAGCCTGAAGAAGACGCTTTGTACGGCGAAATGGATGCCATTTTGAAAAGCTCACGCAAGGTATCGCCGCTATCAAAACAATACATCAACCACATCTATCGAGAAGCGGTGATGCCGTTGTTGTCCAATAAAACACTGAAAATGACCTCTGATCCGAATGAAGCCAAAGCAGACTTTCTGGATCGCTGCAGTGATGAGGCAGAAGATCGCGCAGAAACAGAGATCGATAAAATTCAAACACGCTTCGATAAACAGCTGGACCGGCTAAACACAAAGCTGCGTCGAGAGCAGCGTGAGCTTGATGAAGACCAGGACACACTGCAGGCGCTTAAACTTGAGACGATGGTAAGTTACAGCAAAACAATTGCGAACATTGCGGGTGGTATTTTTGGTGGTCGACGGCGGCGTTCAAGTATCAGCTCGTCTTTAACCAAGCGTCGGCAAAAGCAAAATGCCAAAGCAGACGTTCGTGAATCGCTGGAAGAAATAGATGCACTGCGAGCAGACCTCGATGAGTTAACCGACAAGCACAGGCAGGAGATGCTCGAGATCGATGCTAAATGGCAGGAAGTAGCCTCTGAAATAGAAGTGATCAATGTATCTCCGTTAAAAAAGAATATCGAACTCGAGGTACTTGCGGTTGCCTGGCAGCCTCACTGGGTAGCGAAAGTAGAGGGCAGGACTCGGGTAATTCCTGCGGGATGATGTCTCTCGCTGTGGTACCTGGTAGTTTTTGACCGGACTGGTGCAATTGGTATTAATTAGTGCCCTGGGTTAAACAGATAAAGAAAACAGAAAAATAAAGAGAAAACAATGAAGTCTATAGTTACCTCGGTGCTGATGGCATGCATACTATTTTGCAGTTCATCCTATGCCAGTGAGTGCACTCTGCCTGAGAGTCTTGAAGCCGGTGCCGTATTCAAGAGCTTTACGGTCGGCTCCAGAACGATCAAAAATGCCAAAATACTGGAGGTCAATGCAACATCATGCTGGATGAAGGTGGTTCGGGTTAGTGTTAACGAAGAGGTATGGGTGAATTTAAGATTGCTGTCTACCATCACTCCCTAGAATCTCTTGCATTTGAGTTGTATTGATTGCTGAACAAATAGCGTCCGGATATTCAAACTGTGCGGTAGTTCGTGCAAATAGGCACCAGCATCGTCCGGCGAACAGCCATGAAAAGAGCGACTTTTGATAATCGCTGGCGTATCATTGTTCCCGAGTACGGCCCCGTTTGGCAGTACAACCAACGCTCTTGAATAGACGGAGAATTTTGATGAAAAAATTATTACTGAGCCTTGCTCTCGGTTCTGTAGTTAGCACAGGTTTCGCAGCTGATGTTCGAATCGGAACTGAAGGTGCCTATGCACCCTGGAACTTCCTTGATGACAGTGGCAAGCTGGCGGGCTTTGAAATTGAGCTGGGCAACGAACTTTGCAAGCGTGCCGGTGTTGAGTGCGAATTTGTTATTAATGAATGGGATTCCATTATTCCGAATCTTGTTGCCGGTAACTACGACGTAATTATGGCTGGTATGTCTGTTACGGACGAGCGTAAAGAAACAATAAACTTCAGTGCTGAATACTATCCACCGGATCCTTCAAAATACATAGCCGCTCCAGGCGTAAAGGTGGACTGGGATAATCCTCAGGGCGTAAAGTTTGGCGCTCAGGGTGCAACGATTCAGGCGGCCTATCTTGAAAGTGACCTGAGTGATGGCAACACCATCCTGACTTTTGAAACACCCGATCAGTCGGTAGCCGATTTGATGGCAGGCAACATCGACGTATTGCTTGCGGATAATACGTTCCTTGCCTCTGTCGTTGAAGGCAGTGGCGGTGCGGTAGAATTTGTAGGCCCTGATGTGTCGATCGGTGGTGGCGTCGCAATGGGCATGCGCAAGGATGATGCGGAGCTTGCCAAAAACATGAACACTGCTCTGGAAGAGATGAAAGCTGACGGCACTGTTGATAAGCTCATCATGGAGTTTTTCGAAACAGGTCCTTTCTACGGAAACTAGTAGCAGAACATTTAAGTACGCTTGACCGGAAGCCGGGTAGCTCATGCTATCCGGCTTTTTTAATTCCGTTTATTGCTGTCATTTTGGGGTCGCCTGTTAGAATTGAACAATGCTTGAAATGATTTCAAACTGGGTAGCACTGAATGTCTCTGAAGACGCTGCTACCTGGTTTCAGTACTTTACCAATGGCAAACATCTCGCCTGGTATGCGAGTTTTCGCTTTACCCTGCTGGCAGCTTTATTTGGTGCCATGCTGGCGGTGTTTTTTGGCGTATTGGGTGCCGCTGCCAGACGTTCCGGGTTTGCACCCCTGCGATGGCTGGGCCTTACCTACACCACCATGGTTCGCGGTATACCTGACGTATTGTTTTTTCTTTTCTTCCCGTTGGCATTTGAGCAATCTGTAGAATTTTTGATGTCTCGAAGGTTGTGCACAGCAGAAGAACTTGCTGCTGCGACTTCGTGGCCTCCCTGTCAGGCAGCCCAGTGGTATTTGTCCACCACGGAGTACTTCATTATGGCCTGCGTTTCACTGGGTCTGGTATTCGGTGCTTTCGCGGCCAATGTGGTCCATGGTGCAATGAACTCTGTGCCAAAAGGTCAGCTTGAGTCGGCACGTGCCTTTGGCTTTACCGATCGGCAGGTGTTCTGGAATTTTCAGGTGCGGCAAATGTGGGTTTATGCGCTACCCGGTTTGTCGAACGTCTGGATGTTGTTGCTCAAGGCCACTAGCTTTCTGTCGTTGCTGCAGATAGCTGATATCGTTCAGTGGGCTGATCGATTGGGTGCGCCCAATTATTTTGCCAGGGCCGGAATGGTGCACCCTGACTGGCGTTGGAAATACTACTTTGTATTGTTCCTGTTTTATATTCTGCTAACCATAATCTCCGAGCGCATCTTTGAGCGTTTGCAGAAAAGAGCCAATCGTGGAATGGCGCTGCACGGAGCAGAACGCTAAATGGAATGGTTGCTCAATAATGCGGTAGTGCAGGACATCATCATTCTTGCAAAACCTGCGACGTTTAATATTTACTTCGCTCTTGCATCAATTCCTGTCAGTTTTCCAATTGCCATCGTGCTGGCTGCAATGAAAAACAGCTCCAACGGTATAATATCAAGAGTTGCCCGTACCTATATTTACGCGTTCAGAGGTTCGCCGCTTTTTATTCAGCTTTTTATGTTCTACTCGATCATGCTGTCGTTCAATTTGAGCCACTGGAAGCCGATGGGTATAGATCATATCGTAATGCATCCGCTGTTTATCGGGCCGCTGGTATTAATATTAAACAGCAGTGCCTACACTGCGGAAATTTTCTACGGTGCTATGCGCTCATTGCCAAAAGGCGAGGTAGAAGCGGCGCAGTCATTCGGTATGAACCGCTGGCAGATTTTTAAATCGGTCAGCTGGCCGAATACTCTGCGACTTGCGTGGCCGGCTTATACCAACGAAGTGATTTTTTTATTCCATGCCACAGCTCTGGTATATTTTACGTTGCCTGTCATTAACGAACAAAAAGACTTAATGAACAAGGCCGGGGAGTTGTTTGAAAAGGACTACAACGTCTTTCTCCATTTCAGCGTGGCGGGCTTATACTTTCTTGTCATTTCAATGGTGATCTTCCTGGTCTTCGGCCGGATCTATAAAAGGCTTAATGCGCATCTCGATGCTAATACCTCATCGGGCTTGACGCTCGCGCCGAACTATATGCGTTGAAGTTTGGAGGCGCATAGTTTGGTTGTAATTTTCTATCCGTAACCGGGAGTGAAACAGTGCTGAAACTAAAGCCGTCGTGCGAGAACTGCGACAAACCGCTACCCCCGCAATCTACTGAAGCGCGAATCTGTTCCTACGAATGCACATTCTGCGCTGAATGCGTTGAGTCTGTGTTGCAGAATATTTGCCCCAACTGTGGTGGTGGCTTTTGTGAGCGGCCCGTCAGACCGCAAAAGGAATTGCGACCCGGCACCGGCTTACAGTTTCATCCTGCAACAGAGGAAAAAACCTTCAAGCCGGTTGATACAGTTGCGCACGCACAGTTTGCAAAGGAGATCGCATCAATACCACCGGACAAGCGTTAGCCTTCATATTGTCCAGCCGCGGGATAGAAGCGTGATTTTCAAATACAATGGGGTGGTGGTTTTCACCTGTCGTTCTTCCAGAATATCGAGTGTAAAATAATGGCATCGGGTTCATCCAAATCTGAATCTGCAAAGCGTATTGACTGGTTGCGGGATACCCTCAATCATCACAGTCATTTGTACCATACGCTGGATGCACCGGAACTCCCGGATGCAGAGTACGACAAGCTTTTTAATGAGCTGATTTCTCTTGAAGAGAAATTTCCCGACCTGCAAACCCCCGACAGCCCTTCGTTGCGTGTCGGCGGCCAGCCATTGGATAAGTTCGAAAAAGTCACTCATCGACAGGCAATGCTGTCCCTCGGTAACGCTTTTGAAGAGCAAGATTTGCTCGACTTCGATAAGCGCATTAAAGACCGATTAAAAAACACCACAGAAAAAGTTAGCTATGTTGCTGAGCCAAAGCTCGATGGATTGGCGGTTAGTTTGACTTACCAGGACGGGTTGTTTGTTCAGGGTGCCACTCGCGGTAACGGGCAGGTGGGTGAAGACATCACACCTAATCTGCGCACAATTAAATCACTGCCGCTAAAACTTGAGAATGCCCCGGATGGATTAATAGAAGTACGTGGCGAGGTATTTATAGACAAACCGTCTTTCGCCGCTTTAAATAAAACTCAGGAGGCTAGAGAAGATAAGGTTTTTGTCAATCCGCGCAATGCAGCAGCGGGCAGCTTGCGCCTGCTGGATTCAAGCATTACAGCAAGCCGACCTCTGCGAATATATATTTATTCAACAGGGCCGGTAGAGGTTGAAACTGACTTGCCTGAAACCCATTGGGATATGCTGCAATGGCTCGGTGCGATGGGGTTTCCGATTAACCCTGAAAGCAAAAAACAAAAAGATATAAATGCCTGCCATAAATACTACAACGGTATGTTGAAGCGACGTGAAAAGCTGGACTATGAAATTGATGGCATTGTATTCAAGGTAGACAATCTCGATCAACAGCAGGAACTCGGTTACGTTTCACGCGCGCCGCGCTGGGCTGTTGCACATAAATTTCCTGCAGAAGAAGCAACAACCGAGTTACTTGATGTAGATTTTCAGGTGGGCAGAACCGGAGCGCTGACGCCCGTTGCCAGGCTCACACCGGTGTTTGTCGGTGGTGCGATGGTCAGCAATGCCACATTGCATAACATGGATGAAGTAGCCCGCAAGGGTATTCGCATTGGTGACACGGTGATCGTCAGACGAGCCGGAGATGTTATACCCGAGGTAGTCTCAGCAGTAGAGTCGCAACGGCCAAAAGGTGCAAAAAAAATTGTGCTGCCCAAAGCATGCCCTGCGTGTGGCTCTGAAGTATTGGAAACCGACGACATGGCTGTTGCCAAGTGCTCCGGTGGTTTTAATTGTCTTGCGCAACGGCGTGAGGGGCTGAAGCATTTTGTATCCCGACGCGCTATGAATATCGATGGTTTGGGTGAAAAACTTATCGAGCAGGTGATGGATAAAGAGCTGGTTAAGTTCCCCAGTGATCTCTATCAGCTAAAGCGCGAGCAACTATTGCAGCTTGATCTGGTGAAAGACAAAACTGCAGATAACCTGCTAAATGCCATTGAACAAAGTAAAGAGACTACTCTGGGCCGATTTCTTTTTTCACTCGGTATACCAGAGGTCGGTGAAACAACTGCGTCAATGTTAGCGGAACATTTTAAAACTGTTGAAGCGCTGGCTGAAACGGACCTTAATTACTTTATACCTCGTGGCATTGAGGGAATCGGCAAGACCCGCGCCGATGCAATGACTGAACTTTTTCAATCAGCTGATTTACCTGAACAAGGCGCGCAGTTAGAGGAATGGCTGAATGACAATCTGCCACGTACCAAACCTGACGAGGTTGAACGATTACTTGAAAAGTTTCCAACGGCCACGCAGCTTAAAGCGGTCAGTGCGAATGATCTTCAGGGTAAGTCCTCCTCCAGAGTAGAAGGAATCGGTGAGACCATGGCAGCGTTGATTGTTGAATTTTTTGATAGCTCGCAGAACATGCAGGAGATCGAGCGGCTGATTGGTGCAGGTATTCATTGGCCCGCAGCAGACACTGCAGACGCTGTTACTGAAAGCGATAACAGCCTTGCTGGTAAAACATTTGTTATTACCGGCAAGTTCGAAGGAATGTCCCGTGATGAGATATCCGCTGCATTAAAAGCAAAGGGCGCAAAAGTGACCGGCTCGGTTTCTAAAAACACCAGTGTCCTGATCTGCGGTGAGGCAGCGGGTTCAAAGCTATCAAAGGCGGAGGCGCTCGGTATAGAAATAGTTGACGAGCAGGGGCTGCAGGCCTTGCTTGGCTAGTCGTCAACACCTGGGTTTTAGTAGCCTAAATCAGAATATCTACCGCCAAACATCCTGCTAAAACCTTGAAAAACAGTTATTTAGCTTTGATTGACAAGGCTTATCCACAAGCTGATTTCAGGCCCGACAGGCGTGGTCTGTGATACACTGGCGGACTGGAATCGAAGAGCAGGTTTTGCATGTCAAACATAGTGGTTGCCGGTGCAGCAGGCCGTATGGGGCGGCAACTGGTTCAGGCAATTCTCGAACGCGATGATGTCC
>CAYLZS010000394.1:0-3155 GCA_964388065.1 uncultured Granulosicoccaceae bacterium | reverse complement strand
TAACAATGCCTCGCCATAGCGCTTAGATGGCCCGGTGTCGATGACAACAACACCATCAGGCACCTCAATAAACGCGACGTTGACAATGTTGCCGCCATTCTCAAGCGTGAAGTATTCAGTACTGCCATGCACAGCCCAGGTGCCACTGGCAATTTCCGTTGCACTTAAATCATAAGCGAGCTTTTGGGCATGAACAGAACCGCAGCATGCACAAGCGGCGCCTCCAGCCAGTAAACCAAGAACCTGTCTTCGGGAAATTGTGCCTGTGTTTAGTTGATGACGCCTTGCCATCAGTTATCTACTACCTCTGACACAGGCAGTGTAAAGCGGAATTCATTTGCCTCTGTATCTCTTGCATATACCAGCAACTCATCAATGTTGTCTGACACCAGTGGCTTGAGTGTTAATGTCGGATTTTCACTGATCGGTTCAAACAATTCTATGTCAGCCAGTGCGTCACCCTCTGGTGATGTGACTTCTACCTTATTCATGTAAAAGACCGGGATGCCGGGTGCTAACCCCGTATCCATCGGATGACGCATACGCATTGAAAGTCTGGCGAGCTTATCCGATTCACGACGTGTTATTGCGCGTGTTTGACCGAGTGTTTTGTACCAGTCTTCCATACCGTGTGCCAACGCAGGTGCAGTACAACCACCCCCGGCGGCACTGATGTAAACACCGTTAACGTGCCACACACCATCACTGGTTCTAACGCCAACGCGTATTGGTGTTGCCTGTTCAAGCTTTACTCTGAAGCCGATAAACGGCTGCGCACGTGTTGGACGCAATGTGAGTATATGCGGGATCGGGTTGAGGTCTGCCAGTGCAACAATTTCTTCGACGTTTTCAAGCTGCGTTGCATCTACCGTAATCGGCACCTGCATTTGATCTTCCGCATCAGTGGGTCCGTGCACTATGACGCGCTGATCAATAACCACTTTGCCCGGGAAAAACCGTTCCGCCATGTTGGTCCACATAACGGAGTTGAGCGGGTCTTCCGGCAGTTCTTCCGCGGCGCTGACGGGCCCGACAATGAGCCCCGTCAGTAACGCTACGACAGATGCAAAAATACGAGCACTAAGTCTAAACCGGCTGTTACTCATATATTTCTAACTCCGTTTGTTCGTTGCTTCGTTAGATTGTAGTTTTTAATACTCAGGTGCGGCGAATGATACGCCATAACTTGCGGTAATTTTTTCCATTTCACCTGACTGCACTAATTTGGTGGCGACATCTGTCAGCGCATAGCCTAAATCACGGCTATCGTGCTTGATGCTGATTCCAACCGGCCAGCTCTTGCGCACAATGCCGGGCATTGGAGGCTGATGTATGTTTGATTCAAAATCCACAGCCTGCCTGGCAATCCACTCTGCCTGGGCCTTAGAGCCCATCGCAGCCGCCACCTCACCGCTCACATATTGATCGACAACTTCCTCAAAGGTTCGCCCGCGCCGGATGGACTGCTGCAATTGTCCCCGAAATGCATTGGATAGAAAAAAATCACCAACAGTATCCACTTCCACTGCAATTGGCGTGTTCAAAAAACGCCCGAATGTTTCAAGCTTAGGTAATTTTTCAGCATTAGCAACCACCGCGACCTCTTCAAGAAAGTACGGTGACATCAAAACTACAAACTCATTTCGATAATCAAGCTCACGGTCATAAGGCACATGCATCATTACGTCTGCCACTTTCCGGTGAATCAAATCACCCTTCCACAGATTTACCCGGAAGTCATCGTCAACATTTTCATCTGCGCCTCGCATTAAAAAGCGCAGCTCGACATCAAGGCTTTTAGCAAAGTGCCTGGCAATATCTACATCTATACCTTTGTAGCTACCATCTTCGTCCTGCCATGAGTAGGGTGCATAGTCCTGATAGACAAAAATCGTGATGTAGCCGCTGTCGACTACCTCATCCAGCGGCCGTGCCTGTACGGTCTGGCAAAGCAGTATAAGAGTTAAACAGAGTGATACTGCAAGTCTCATAGGCCGTCTTTTGAAAGCGATTCAAGATAGGATCTGATTGCCCACATGGCTTCCTGCGATAACAAATCCTGAAACGGAGGCATTTTGTAAGCACCGTTCTGGCTATACCCTTTTCTGACCCTTTCCAAATACCATTCATCACCAAACTCGCCGTCTTCAAGTGCTCTGAGATCCGGTGCAATTCCACCTGAAATTCCCTCCAAACCGTGGCATCTCGCGCAGTTTTGATTGTACCCTGATGCACCGATTTCAATGGCCAGATCGTACTGTTCACCACCGGCCAGGCGGTAGGGGTTTTGTTCAACAAATTCTTCACCGATGGCATCGAGACCTTCGGTATTAACTGCCTGCGGCTGCACATCGCCGTGCGTGTAGCCGTTGTTGGATATTGCCAATTGACCCAGCCCTGCGGCTATGGCCAGGGCCAGAAGGCCCGAGGGTCGGTAGAATTTTGTATTTTTCAAGGCTTTTAGTGTTTTCAAATTTGCAGCACTCCGGCGAGTTTATCGGGTAAAACTAAACTATATTGGTTAACCTTGCCAGTGACTGTATCCGAATATTTCATATTCAACTATTGCCCAAGCGGCCGACCTCTCCCACTGTTTTAACCGGCCCCGGTGGCCTTTGCTGCGCTGCAATTTTCAACTTCATTTTGGTGTGATGTCGAATAAATCGCGTTAGTCTCGCGGGCCGCTCAATTGCGGATTCACTATCAACTTTCACCGCGCCCTCAGTAACTGACAAATAATGCAGCTGCGATGGCAAGTACTAGTGTAGTGAAACATCCAAACACCACCAATGAGTCGATCGAAAAAAGTGCTTCATTTTTATAGAAAAAATGACTATTGATTCATTTACCTCTTCTTTTCATAAATATCTCATACACTTTTATCGACGCCCCTACGGGAGCTCGTCATTTGGCCCACGGCCGCTTTGCAACTCTTGAAAAGGGGGAAGCCATTGCCCGCGAGTTGCGCCTTGCCGTGAACCAAATGACAAACTCTCATTGGTAGTGTTTGAACCTGTCTCTTATACACATCTCCGAACCCACGAGACTAGGCATGATCTCGTATGCCGTCTTCTGCTTGAAAAAAAAAATTTAAAAAACAAAATGTAAGTACAAGTTATGCCTCTATTAACAAAAACTGACCCATCGAATACACT
>CAYLZS010000393.1:0-22305 GCA_964388065.1 uncultured Granulosicoccaceae bacterium | reverse complement strand
GACTCGGCATGGGCTTGCTGGCCGGAATTTATATGCTGCTGCTTGCCGCTGCGTTTGCCTGGTTCCTGGTGCAGTTTGTACCGGCAGACTTCGGTGCAATGTTATTAAGCTTTGCAGCTGGTGGTTTGGCTGAAATGAGTTTGATTGCACTATCCCTCAATTTTAATCCGGTGTTTGTGCGGCTGCACCCCCTCGGTCGTATTCTTTTGACGGTTTATATCGGCAATTTCTTATCGGGCCGCGTGTTTAAACTGGGGTAGGGTATTATTCCGGTTATTTGATTGAGAATCGGCCTATCAAGGTACAAAGTAAATGACAACAGAACTGAAGCTGCCAACAGATAAAATGCTCGCCCGTATCGACGGAGCTGCGGGACATCTGATTTTCAATAACCCGGAACGTTTCAACGCCGTGTCTCTTGAAATGTGGGAAGCGGTTGAGCTGGCTTTAAACCGCTTTGCCGAAGATGATCAAGTCCGGGTGGTAATTTTATCCGGTACAGGTGGCAAAGCATTTGTGTCAGGTGCTGACATTTCAAGATTTGAAAAAGAGCGCGGTTCTAAAGACGCAACAGAACACTACAATGCCCGACTCAAAGTGGTTTATAACATCATTGAAAACTACCCCAAACCCACTATCGCAATGATCAATGGTCACTGCATCGGTGGCGGCCTTAACCTTGCCTCGTGCACAGATTTCCGTATCGCCTCAGACAAGTCACGCTTTGCTATGCCAGCTGCCAAATTAGCACTTGGTTATCCATATGATGCCATCCGCCGACTTGTTAATGCTGTGGGTGCTGCGTCTGCCAAACAGCTGATGTTTACCGCAAAATCAATCGATACGGAAGCCGCACTTCGCCTGGGCCTGATACAGGAAGTCGTGGCAGAAGATGCACTGGCTGAGCGCGTAACAGAGCTTGCCAGCAACATAGCTGACAATGCACCGCTAACTATTCGTGCCATGAAATACATCGCCACTCAGGTGATGCAGGCTGATCCAAATGCCCGCAACCTTAAACGCTGTGATGAAATGGTAGCTGCCTGTTTCGCATCAGAAGATTATGTTGAAGGCCGCACAGCCTTTATGGAAAAACGCAAACCTCAGTTTAAAGGGCGCTAGAAAAATACAGGATTCAGACTGTACAAATTTGCAATCTGTAAATATGCATTCATAGCTTTAGGAGCCTGATATGCGAGTAGCAATTACCGGCGCTGCCACCGGTATAGGAGCAGAGGTGGCAGCCCTGTTAAACGCCAGCGGCGATGACGTCACCGCATTTGATATAACAGAACCTCAGTCAAACATTAACGACTGGATTGAAACTGATTTAAGCGACGCTGCGTCTATATGTGACGCTATCAATAGAACATCCGGATCTTTCGATGCCCTGATCAACAATGCAGGCATACCCCCGCACGATGGACTCGAAGAAAAAATATTGCGGGTCAACTACTTCGGACTTAAAACTTTTCTCAACGCAATGCTCGATCACCTTCAACCTGAGGCATCAATAGTTAACACTGCATCACGAGCCGGTGCAATGTGGCGTGACAATCTTGCGCAAGTTAAAGCGCTAATGGCACTTGATGAAGCCGAACTGCCAAATTTCATCAAAGCTCAGGGTATCGATCCGACACGCGCATACAACCTGTCTAAAGAGGCGGTTATTGTAATGACCATGTCCGAGACCGAAAATATGATCAAGCGTAACCTACGTATGAACAGCGTTAGTCCAGCCGCAGTGAGTACTGGAATTCTACCTGACTTTGCAAAAGCCTTCGGCGACAAGATGACTAAAAACCTCGCTCTCACCGGTCGGCCGGGCACCCCGGAAGAGATCGCCAAAGCTATTGTGTTTCTAGCCTCCAGTGACAGTCAGTGGATAAAAGGGCAGGATATCGTCATTGACGGCGGTATGAGTTCAGTTCTGGCAACAAACATGATGCAGTTGCGAGGTTAGACCATAAGTGTTCAAACACGGAGTGCATCGTTATGCCTAATCAGGCTCTGATTGATCACAACAAAACACAGTTTAAAAAATCGGTAATTCAGCTTTGTCCGCAGGCATGGACGGCAGTAGGGTTCGCAGCTTCAACCCAGCACATGATTGAAGGCAAAAACTCAGTCACCATAATAGACACCAGTGAGAGTACCAGTGCGGCAGAACAGGTACTGGCTGAGTTTCGAAATATAACCAGTAAACCAATAGAGCGCATTATCTATACCCATAGTCATCGCGACCATATTTCCGGAGCAACTATTTTTGCAGAAGGCCGCGATATTCCAGTACTCGCCAGCAGCAGATTTGAATCTGATTTAATACGCCAAAATCAAAACAGCTTCGCACCCAACAAGGCACTTAACCGACGCACACTGGCACAGTTTGGTTTTGGACTCACCGCAGATCAGAGAATTAGCCTTGGGTGTGGCCCGGGCTACCGACCAATAGAAGGCATGGGTGCCGGCCACATTGCTCCCAACCAGTTGATTGACAGCAATACAGAAATTGATCTGGACGGTATCAAAGCGCAACTGATCATGGCACCGGGAGAAACCGCTGATCATATGATCGTCTGGCTGCCGGAACAGAAGGTATTATTTCCAGGTGATAACTGGTACCACGCATTTCCCAATCTGTATGCAATTCGTGGCACAGCTTATCGCGACTTTGGCACCTGGGCAAACAGCCTTGAAGTACTGGATCAACTTAACGCTGAAGTGCTGGCACCGGGCCATACTATGCCGGTTGTGGGTGCTGCTAACATACACGAAGTGCTCACAACCACCCGTGAAGCCATTTTGCATGTCATGGAACATACTGCTAAAGGTATGAACGCCGGACTCTCAATGGACGATATCGCAACCACAATACAATTGCCCGAGGCAATAGCAAATAAACCATGGCTCGGGGAGTTTTATGGCAAAGCCAGCTGGTCAGCGCGTGCCTATAGTACTGGCACACTTGGCTGGTACGACGGGAACCCGACCAATCTGGGTACGCTGTCATCCACAACTCGCGCTAAGCATATGGCAGACCTTGCTGGTGGTACTGAAGCTTTGTTAGAGGCTGCAACAAAAACAGATGATCTGCAATGGCGTCTGGAACTTTGCGATCAATTAATCGCGCTGGGTGAACCTGCTGAACAACTTAAAGCCACAACTATGCAGCAACTGGCCGAGACTGAAATAAATGCTACCGCACGCAATACTTATTTGTGGGAAGCGAAACAATTGACTGATTCTTCAGGCAACCAATAAAATCAAAATTACCATAGATGTGTACTGCAGGCCTTCAGTCGTGAGAATTCATACTCATTTAACATAAAATACTGATGACGCAGATATATCGAGAGACCCCATTATATAGTGATAAATCAGTCTAAAGCCAGCAGTGTTCTCAGTACTACAGAGTTCATCTTAATACCTTGGGCCTGACAGGATGGGATGTGGCGTGATGATGGGTTATCGGGCGACGCCGATTTCTATTTCGTTTAATAACCATTTTCAATATCAAACTGTGCATGGGTTCTTATTACTACAGCAGTTAATCTCCACCTCTCGTCACAACAAAAAAGAGAATCCTCCTGTTCATCTCAAGAAAGATGTGTTCTGGTCGTCAACCTCGACCAGGGAAGTTTTTTCACACACAGACTCGTCAGGTCTGATAAAAAGGAAGGTAATTATGGGCCTGCTCGCAGCGTTAATGGCGTCGCTATTAGTTTTCACTTATCTGGCTACTTCTCAGGCCGGTCGAGCAAACATCGAAGCTGAAAATGCCCGATTGCATAAAGCCGCTGTTGATAAAAATAATCAACACTGGGATAAATTAGAGCAACGCTACACCGTGTTCGACGAATTCGAACCTGAAAGAAATGAGGTACCGCACTACATGCAGGGCTACTGGTTAAACGACCGCCCAATCGACGACATACTCATTCACATCGATCAATCAACTCTGACAAAATACCGCTGGGAATACGGCCGGTGCTTTAGAAAAACGTACGGCCCCCTCGACCTGCTCTATAACAGCGAGATAGAAAGAGTGTCCAACCACGGACAAGGCGGTATGGGATCGGTGTATAAAGACCGAATGCATACCGAACTTCGCGGTCGAAATCTCAGATATCACTTTACTGTAAGAGACGATCAAACACTTAAGACTGAAGAAATTTATCGCGAAGGTACTTTGAGCACGGCTGACTACAAGAAACTGTCCATGTTCGATATGGACGACACAGAGTTTTGCGAGCGATAGACCAGGAGTACTCAGATCACCTGCTCTTCACGCATTCTGTTGAGATCTTCTTCTTTTACACCGAGCTCAAGCAAAATCTCCTGAGTCGCGTTACCACGTTCAGGCGGGGCTACCTTTATACTGCTGGGGGTTCGGTCCAGAACTACCGGTTGTGAAATTAAATCAATTTCACCCATTACTTCGGATTCTACGGTGCCACGCATCTGCAGGTGCTTAACCTGCGGATCGTCGAAGGTTTTATCGATGGTGTATATCGGGCCACTGGGAACTCCTGCAGCACCAAAGGCTTCAATCCATTCTTCACTGTCTTTGGTTACGGTGATCTCATTGATAAGCTGGTTCAACTGATCCCGATTTTCAGAACGTGCCTCAGCGTTGCCATAGTTTGGATGATCCTGCCATTCCTCTTTGTTGAGAGACTTACAGAATCGAGCCCAGGTAGCTTCCCCGGCAACCGCGATGTTTATATAGCCATCCTTCGTTTGAAACACACCGGTTGGAATGCTCGTGGGATGATTGTTACCTGCCTGCCCTGCAACCTGTTCACTGACTGTGTAGCGTGCTGCCTGAAAATCAAGCATCGCAATCATTGCCTGCAACAGAGAAGTGTGAAGCCACTGACCTTTGCCTGAGCGTTCCCGTTCGTAAAG
Organism: uncultured Granulosicoccaceae bacterium; assembly: GCA_964388065.1. Taxonomy (GTDB): domain Bacteria; phylum Pseudomonadota; class Gammaproteobacteria; order Granulosicoccales; family Granulosicoccaceae. The sequence goes on along the minus strand of CAYLZS010000393.1, from coordinate 17,397 downwards.
CGCAAGCAGAATACCCTGCGCACAGAAATGTCCGGCGCATAGATCGGCAATGGGAATACCCACCCGCATAGGGCCATCACCCGGTACGCCGGTAATCGACATAAGCCCGCCCATGCCCTGCGCTACCTGATCAAAGCCGGGTCGTTTTGCATAGGGACCGGTCTGACCAAAACCGGAAATACTGGCATAGATAAGGCGCTCATTGGTTTTAGACAAAGCGCTGTAGTCAATGCCCAACCGCTGCTTTACATCGGGTCGAAAATTTTCCACCAGCACATCAGCGGTATCGGCCAGTTTACGGAACAGTGCCATCCCCTCATCGGTTTTAAGGTTTAGAGTGATGCTGCGTTTATTGCGCTGCAGATTCTGGAAATCTGCTGTGTGGCGCGCGGCACCCAAAGCACCATCTGGCTCCAGCGATTCCGGTTGCTCTATGCGAATAACATCAGCACCCCAGTCAGCCAGTTGTCGCACCGCGGTTGGGCCCGAACGAACGCGAGTCAGGTCCAGAACGCGTACATTTTCGAGTACAGAAGAAGCGGGTTCATAAGGCATGGGCTCTATCCTGATAGATGTTGATACCGGAGATATCATATCTGATAAAGCGATCTCGTTGCGACTGGCGAAAATTGGCGATTTAGCCGCTCTACTCCAGACACTTTGTCCAGAGTATTGAGATTGCAGGCCAACGTGCTGATTACAAGACGCGTTTAAATTGCGTGAATCCCGATAGCAGCACGCTGGCCTGGCTGAGTCGAATAGTACTTCAAAGATCGAAGTCTGATTCTCCTCTGGATTTATATTCACTTAACAAAAGCATTTCGCCGTCGCAATGAACATATCATTGGGAATAACACCAGTAAAAGGCCTGCCGGACCGAAGGCACCGCCGCCGCCCGATGAACTTTCCGTTGACGGTGTTTCAGTATCCACTACAACAGGAACGCTGGCACTGACATCCTGCACCAGTGCGCTGGCAGACTCCGCGAGTGGTACCGGATTCTCTGCAAAAGAAAGATAATCCGCCCAGGCAACCACCTTACTGTCATCAGTGGTTCTTGCACGTACTCCATGAAATGGAGGCACATTGTTAATCGGCGTTGTAATGTTATGAACCATTATTTCGCCATTGAATCCAAAGGTCAGCGTTGATGCAACGCGATCAAGCCTGATGAACGCGGGATATGCTGTGTCGAATTCAGGAACGGTAGCAAACCTCGGGCAATTTTCCGGATCCCCACCCAGCAACTCAGTATCATCGCTAAAGTCACTGTTGTTAAATCGGAATGCGCAGTACTGCACATACCGCTCACCATTACCGTCGGCAGTTATTCGTACTGCAGCGAATACGAGTCCTTCACCACTGCCTTCCTCTACTACACCTCCCGGCAGGTCGTTGTACATTGAACCGTGAACACCGATAAACACTCTTCCTTCAGCAGCGATTACAGACTCACTGGAAAGTTCAATACTGGAACCAATGTAGTCAGAGCCACTCAGTGCAGCAATCCGCGGATCAAACCCACTGGCTAATGCACCATCGGCCTCAAGTCTCAGCCGGCTGTCAATGACTTCAACAAGACGCCCCGGGTACTGGGCGTTAAACGTTGGGCGGTACGGCGCCAGCACCGGTGCGCCCGTGCTGAAATCTTCATCAATGGTATCGGTTCTAACGGAATGGATTCGACCAATTGCAACACCAGTGCCTCTCTGGTGATTAACAGAGATTAGTACGCGACGTTGCGCAGGCAGAAAGACATCAGTTGGTATCTGGTAATCAGTAAATTGATCGTCCACTCCATAGCGAATTACTCCGCTGATTCTGTCGATAGCTATGCTCAGCTTATATTGTTGATCGAGGTTCGGGATTATTGCGGCCAGTCCATCTTCGAATTCCACAAGGTCATCTAATAAGTTGTCACCAGTGTCACCGTTACTGTCTCTCCGGCTCAGCCTAACACGTAAACGCATGCGACCGTCACCCTCGAATTGTAGTGACATTGAAGCTTCCAGGTCTCCTTCATTGTCGTTAAAACCGAAGTCCTGAGTATCGTTATAAAAAGTGGCACGTATCGATAAATCTGCACCAGTGTTACCGGGCACAAAACGCGATTCACTGGAAAGGCTGACAACGGCTTCAAGCAAATCTGTTTTCGGGTCAAGGTAAAATTCAGTGAAGTTGCTGCCATCGTTGTCTGCAGCGACATTGGTTTCAAGCTTAATGGAACCATCACTCCATGACACGCCTGAACCACCGCGATCACGACCACCCCAGAATCCGAAATCACTGGTAATTCCACTGAAGTCATCTATAAAATCAAGCCGCGGCTCATCGTCGAAAAATTCAAACGGGTGAGCGATTGTTGAGTCGACTTGAATAGTACCCGGATCAACCGGCTCAGGAAATGGAGCCGGCAGTGTTACCCCCTCAGCCTGTTCAGTAGCAGTCACCCGTTCCGGCGCTGTTCTGATATTGTCTATAGTGCCTATAGCAGTACCACCATTACTGGCACCTATAGTAAATCGACCTTCAGGGTTGGCGGCATTAAATATTTCTGAGTCCAGAGGGATCGATTGAACTATTTCATTAACTCTAAAAGTGATACTTGACGTTGCACGGTCAAGACCGATTGAAGCCCTGTACGGTGTATCAAACTCAAGGAGTAACGGCAGGTTGTCACACCGGTTATCCGGTTCATCCGGGTTTAACAGGCCAGTACGGTTATCACCTTCAGCATCGTCAAAACGCTGCAGGCATATTTCTACACGCCGCAGACCGTCGCCACGAGCTTCAAGATAAATACTGGATCTAACATCCCCTAGCAGGTTATCCACTCCGCCGTCCGCTTGAGTATTAAAAAGCATACCCTGCAGAACTGCAAATGCCTGATGGTCGCGCATCGACACATCCGACTCTGACGATAGTACAAATTCAGCTTCAATGTAGTCAGTAGGTCGCAGTAATTGCAGATCCACATTAGTCGAGAAATCGTCTTCAGGTTGAGACACAGCCTCAACTGCAAGTTTCTCGTTTACAATGCCGACAGTAGCTCCCAGGTTAAAGTTTGTGTAATAACGATCAAACACTGGCGGGTTAGCTGCCATGTCTATTGTTTCATCACCGAGACGTACCTCATGAAGCAGAGCGTTTGCAGTTGCTTCTCTATTATCTACACGAAATCCAATCCTTTTGAATTGACGGACAGGCGTGAATATTTCACCGTCAATGTCAATGTTAACTGTCACATCATTCGCAGAAAATGTTACTTCACGACTGTCTCTGTTAAGTGCAAATTTCAGTTCAGCTCTCTCATCGATGGCAACACCCGTATTTTCCATAAAACCGCAGGCATTCGGAAATTCAATGAGATCACCGGACTCATTCTCGCGACTTAAGCAATAAAAAACTTCCGGGGTCATGCTCTGATCGTACACCATTGCAAGTTGTGCCCAAACGTTGCCCGCACCGTTCTGATCTGATGCTTCCGGGCTATCCCTGTATAGAACGGCCTCAAGGTGAGCATCGACAAACGCATCCTCTACAACAATACTGCCGTTGGATAATTGGGTAATATCCATGCCCATGCTGTCAGAGCGATCCTGAATATCCAGAAAAAGATTGCCCGGTGAATTACTATCCAGTGCGCTGGTGCTTAACAGCAACCCGTCGTTTGACGGAGTCACTGAGAAAATTCCCGAGGAGCCGTCAAAGGTACCTGCACTGAAACGGATTGAATCCTGTGAGAAATCATCCGCAAATTCAACCTCCTGTGCATTGACAGACATCGTCGGTACAATGTATGCCGATAAGGACAGTGTTAAAACTCCTGCCAACTGTGTAAATTTCATTCTAGTCATTTATATATTCCGTATTCCGGTTTCCGTATGGATTGCTATCCATAACTTCTCAACAAAGCCTCAAACTACATCCATCACTATTGGCTATTTGAGATAGTTGAGGTATCACCCGGTCGGGTGAAACAGTGAAGAGTGTGACCAAAGCAGTTTATAAATGAGAACTGGTAACAATTTTTACCGTTAAAACAGTCTCAGAGTTACCTGGAGTCAGTATCAGTAAAGCCAAATACGCAGCGCGGAATAAGCAGGTTCAGACCTTTACTCAAAAGGAAATATTGTCGCCAGGCAGTGCAGTTATAATACGGCTCTAAACAGACAGACGTTATGTTTAGAACACTGTTACTTTAAAAACCATCGTCGCAAAGCGAATCGCAAAAGATGAAATTGCACAGCGTTGAAACCTTCACTAACGAAAATGTTGGTTTTGTCAGAGTGACGTCCGAAGACGGCTCTCAGGGCTGGGGCCAGGTATCCACTTATCACTCTGATATTACCTGTCTGGTACTTCACCGGCAGGTTGCACCCTGGGTATTGGGTAAAGACACAAGCAACCTTGATGATCTGTTAGATCTGGTTACTGAGCGGGAGCATAAGTTTCCGGGTTCTTATTTACGTCGTGCCATGGCGGGTGTCGATACCGCTATCTGGGATTTGCGCGGCAGGCAACAAGGCAAACCCGTGACTGAACTACTGGGTGGAACCACCGGACGTATCCGTGCCTATGCCTCTTCAATGAAGCGTGACATTACACCCAAAGACGAAGCCATGCGCCTACAGCAGCTACGCGATCAACACGGGTTTGACGCGTTTAAAGTAAGGGCCGGTGCGGAGGTCGGTCGTAACAGAGACGAGTGGCCTGGTCGTACAGAAGAGATCGTACCTGCAATCAGACGTGAACTTGGCAATGACGTTGATCTGCTCATTGATGCCAACAGTTGCTACTCACCAGTTCGAGCGATTGAAGTTGGTCATCTTTTGCAGGAACATGGCTATTGCCACTATGAAGAACCCTGTCCCTACTGGGAACTTGAACAGACCAAACAAGTTACCGATGCACTTAACATCGATGTAACCGGTGGTGAACAGGATTGTGATCTGCCAACCTGGAAGCGAATGATCGATATGCGCGCTGTTGATATAATACAACCGGATATTTTATACCTTGGTGGAATAAGCCGAACACTTCGAGTGGTGGCCATGGCTGAGGCCGCCGGGTTACCTGTTACTCCGCACTGCGCCAATCTGTCTCTGGTCACACTATTTACCATGCACCTGCTTCGGGCAATTCCCAACGCCGGAAAGTATCTCGAGTTTTCAATTGAAGGCGCTGACTACTATCCGTGGCAGCAGGATCTCTTTGTTGAAAATCCTTATACAGTTGAATCCGGACATGTCAGTGTTACCGACAGACCTGGCTGGGGAGTCGAGATCAGACCGGAATGGCTGGCTCAGTCCACATATCAAATAAGCTCGGCGATTTGATTGACTCAAAAACCTCTTTACTTAGTCCATATAGCACTTCAACACCCGCCAGTATTTTAATAAATTCACCGAGAACACAGATGTAATTGCAGATTACCCGGACTGGACTATTAAACGAATCTATACAACGGAGGCGTTGTTTAATACATTTATGGCAACAATACTATTTTGCCAAACGCACCAGGTGCCAGCACTGTGGCATGACTTTTCGCAGCATCCGCCAACGGCATTTCTTTTCCAATAACAGGTCGCAGGCCGCCATCACTTAAATCCGCGAGCAGATCTTCCACAATGCTTTCCATTAGCTGGCGACCACCGTTAAAAAGTGCAAGGCCTTTAATGTCAATATTTTTCATCATGGTCAGTCGCGGGTTGATGGTAATTTCGCCACGGTTACCTATGACGATTATTCTGCCGTGCTTCGCAACCAGATCCAGGTCAGCAGCCAGATTGACATTGGCCAGCATTTCAAGAATTAAGGCAGGGCCTTCACCACCACATAACTCGCGAACTTTTTCAAGGTAACCGTCAGTGGTGTGATCCACCTCGTGATCAGCACCTTCTTCGAGGATTAATTCTCGACCCTTGTCAGATCCGCCACTGCCTATAACCGTAAGACCAGCACGCTTCGCCAGTTGTATCGCTGCGGTGCCAACAGAGCCACTGGCGCCGTGAATAAACACAGTCTCTCCAGCCACCGCATTGCCGCGAGCAAAGAGTCCGTAGTGCGCTGTTGCGTAAGGGATGCCAAGTGTGGCGCCAGCGGTGAAACTGACATTGTCTGGTAACCGGACAACATCTGTGGCCGGTCGCATGACTTTTTCTGCATAACAGCCAGTCATGTTAAATCCCAGGGCTGTACCAACGAAAACACGGTCACCAACATTCAGATGGTTTACACCGTTACCTACTGATGAGATGACACCGGCAGCATCACCGCCAGGTGTATAAGGAAGATCGGGAACAATCGCGTAATTGCCACCAAGCATATAGGTGTCAGCCGGATTTACTCCGACTGCCTTTACCTCAACAACCACCTCGCCATCGTTAGCAACCGGGTCGTCTACAGTATCGAGCTGAAGGACATCCGGTCCACCGAAACTATGGGCTCTTATTGTTTTCATTGCCTGTCTCTTACTCATTGCAACAGCTGATACCTGCATCAGGCCAGCTATTACCTTCACGCTGTTAATCGAACATATCGGGATTGGCTGCAACAACCTGATCGTAAACCGGTTGAAAATGCAACCATCCAAGATAGTCACTACCCACATGAGTAGCTGAGTGACTTGCGGCACTGGCTTCCATTAAGTCTGGTTTTGTGCCGCAAGCTTCTATCAGCATCTGCACATGACAACAGCGATCCATAGCGATAAACCAGAACACCGCATCATCGACACTGTGTCTGCTGGCAGTCAGGATGCCATGATTTTTGTGTAAAACTGCACGGTTACTGGCAAATGCCTCCACCACACCCTGCCCCTGGTCGGTAAAAACGGTCACCGCACCCCCATCATCGCTTACCACCGCATGGTTATTATAAAAACACGCAGCGTCCTGATTGTAGGGCTCGATTGGCCGGCCAGTCGAACACCAGGCGGTACCATGAGGAGTATGTGCATGGCACATAGCCACGATATCCGGGTGTGCTTCATGCACCGACGCATGCACCACAAAACCCGCCCGGTTAATAGCATGGTTACCTTCGACCACCCGACCTTCGTGATCTGCCAGAATCAGATTCGACATCTTTACCTGAGAAAAATGCACTGCCATCGGGTTGGTCCAGTATAGATTGGTATGCTCCGGGTCACGTACGGAGATGTGCCCTGCCATGCCGTAGTCAAACTGATTCAACGCAAAGGCTCGACAGCCTGCAACCAATCGCTGCTTGCGATGTTCGCGTTCTTGCGAAACAGAGTTGAATGTCGGTTGCTGAGGAAAAATGAGGCCTTCCTGTTCCGGCTGATAAATGGATTCGCGCCCTCCAAGCTCATTGGTTTGCGCTTCTTCCGAAGTATTGGACATTGACTGCTGCATGCCTGGTTTTCCTCAACTATGTTGCTGAATTAGCGATACTAAATTACGAATAGCCATTCTACACCGGCAGTAGCGTCCTAATTCACAGACCGTGAATTGACGCAACTAACGGTGCGAAAGCATGACGACTACACTAAACAGGTTCTAATTTACCGATGAACTCAGAGTGCCATGAAACCAATTGCATCACAACCGAATCAGGCTGACACCGGCGTTAAAATATTGATCAATGTAATTTGTGAGAGTCGCCCGCGGATAGACATACGGTTCGATCAGTTAAAATTAGCAGCTGGTCTGGTGCTTCCCGACAAAGCGTGAACGTGCTACCTGGTACGAGATTCAAACAGACAAATTGACTGGCATTTTTTTATCAATCAGTTTTCCAGCTCAATAGCAATTTAGTAAAACCCGCAGTCACAACCAACAAAGTACCGATGACAGAATTGCGGCTCTTACATGACACTGCCAGTATTTTTACGGTTTCGTCAATAGATTGCCAGGCCTTTGCGAAAGACCAGTGACTGACAGCATCTGGTAACCGTAACTTCGATCATACTGCCAGTTATATTCGTGCATATTAATTGCACAAATCTGATCAACTTTTCATAGATTTCCTGTAGATTTTTCTGAACCGAACCTTCGCTACATACGCTGCGTAGCGGTGAATACCCTGCCAATATTTACCTAATGAATTCAGCTATGTTTTTCAGAATTTCGTTATTCCTGTCTTCGACAAAAAACTGGTTCTACGCAGCTGTTTTACTGTCTTGCACTACCTGCCTGCCACATTTGCACGCGTCCTGGCAGGAACCGCTAAATACAGAAGAAGTCCGGAATGCAGCCACAGTAGTGACATCACAACTGGACCCAGCCAATAACGTCAATGACATAAACTCGGGTGCTACGAACAGTACCTCAGGCATACGCACTATCAATAGAACAGATCTCCGGCACCCGCTGGGGGTTCAGGTGTTGCTGGTCGAGCTCAAAGAACAAAAGCAAGTAATTGATCAGGCAGCGCGTATTGCCGAAGTTTTTATATTCAATTACCAAACCGGAAAGTCAGAGCTCAACCTTGTAGATGTTGAACACAATCAACTGACTTCAAAAAGAGAAATTAATAGTGTTCATCTGCCACTCTCAGAGCAAGAGATTGAATACAGCAAAGCACTTATTTGGAATAACACCGAATTCGCAGAGCAAATTCAGGCAGAGTACGAGAATCTCATTTCTTCGGTATCGAACACGAACAGCTCCAATGTGTCAGACAAGCTACAGACACAGATTTCTATATGGGTACCGAACAGCAACGTGGAGCGTCAGTCAGAAATTTGTATGCAAAATCGCTGCGCATTGATTTCTGTATTCACAGAAGATAATTATAACTTTTCTATTGAACCCGTTATCAATCTGATGAGTGGTCAAATTTATTTTGATCTGGTTCGATGAAAAAGCAACTCCTCATATCATTTCTATTGTTCATTCTCCCGCATTTGGGGTTAGCAGCCTCCTGCGACGCTATCGAACCACAGAGTGGTGAGCTTGCGTCGCAACTACACACAACGGAAGCCACACCGTTGCAGTATCAGTTTGACAGTGGCGCTACATGGAATTTGTGCTGGCATATTGATCAACATGCCGGATTAGTTTTAAGCCGAGTGTTCTATGGAGCCCCGACTGAAACACCGCGCCAGGTACTGGATGCCGCATCCATCGGACAAATCTTATTTAAGTACGACGAGGATATCCTCGACAGCCAGCTGTTAAGCGAGCACGGACTTGGCATGCTCGCCACTCTGCAAACCGATGCTACACACTGCGTAGATGGTGAGTTATTAGCAGGTATCGATGGACAGCATATCTGTCGCAGGGATCATTACCTGAATCCATTAACCAAAACACGGCGTACTGAAACAAAGCCGCGTCATGAACTAACGTTACATGCCTGGTCGCGTATCGGAACTCATTTCTTTCAACAACTCTGGCGCCTTAGTGAAGACGGCGAAATACGACCGTCAGTTATTCTCTCCGGTCATATCAACCGCTACACCAATGATCCGAAGTTTGGTGTACAACTTGATAGCTCCAGCCTCTACGCGTCAAGTGCCACATTACTTGTTAACTGGCGGCTTGATTTCAACATAAACAGCACACCAGCAAATGATCAGGTAGATGAATTTGAATTTCGCTTGTCAGATTCCAACAACCCACCGCGTGCCAGAAATATTCTCAATATTACTACCGAGTCGATGCGAACCGTTGAGCCGGCGAGTTTTCGTGGCTGGCGAATCAGCGACTCTGCTTTGTCATCTGATGGCAGCGAAATTGAGAATGATGGAGTTGGCTACTATCTTGATCCTCAGGGTGCAGGCCACCGCTACGTAAGCCACAATCATGAATGGACGCAGTTTGATTTCACAGTTACCAACCGACACTCTTGTGAACAACTGACGTCTTCAAACAGTTCCATACATCCGGAATGTCCGGCAAGCCTGAGTGAATTTACCAACAATGAGCTGCTTATCGACCCTGTCGTCTGGTATTCGGTGAGCCGTCATTTTACACCACGTCTTGAAGATTACCCTGCCATCTCCGCAACAGAGCTCAGCTTCGCACTCGTACCATTTGACTGGTCATTGCAGTCGACGTTTAGCCCTGAGCAGGAAATCATCGATGATCGGCCGAACTGATGCCAAACAAGCTACAGCCAATTAAAGCCTTTTTTAAAATCAATGCTCTCTACGGCTGTTCGCGCACCATCCGAACATACTGCAATGTCTGTTTACGTGTATTGGTTGTGATTATCGCTTCACAATCGATGGCGGGCAACGCCAACGCTTCTGTCACCACACTTTCCTGCCCGATTGAAAATAGTATTTCAATTGACTTTGAAAATGGTGCCGGCTGGGATATGTGCTGGGAGTCGAAACTGCGCGAAAATATTGTATTGAGTGATATTCATTATCGTGCAGCCGATAACAATACACACAGGGTCATCAGCAGTATACGTCTTGCGCAGTTACATGTTACCTACGATGATGATGAGGTCACCTTTAACGACGTGACTCAGTTTGGCCTGGGAGGCGGCCATGTGAGTACACTTGTAGAAAGTGATTGCCCCGGTGGCAAACTCATTAATATTGATGACAGACCGGGCTTGTGCCAACACCTTGCGAGCGGCAATTCCGCTTACCACACCTCCGGCAGCTCACGGCAGACAGAAGCCCTGACACTGTTCTCTATATCTCAGGTCGGTGCTTATGCCTATCTTGTTACCTGGAAATTCTATGACGATGGTTCAATTGCACCATCAATTGGTGCAGCCGGGTCACTTCAGCGCAGCTCAGACGATGAAAATTCTCTATACGGTCGCGCACTCGGTGGTGTCGACGGAAAATCATGGCTGTCTCATACACACAATTACTACTGGCGTATTGATTTTGATATTGGCGATGACGCAAACGACGATATAGTAAGCGAAGTATCGTATGTTTCTGACGATCAGGGCAGGCGCTTGCGGAATGTGGAACGTCTTCTCAAAGAGTCTGCGAGAAAAACAGATCCGGACAAACTGCTGGCCTGGTATATCAGCAACGCAGGTGAAGATATAACGCAATCGCAAGGATACGTAATAGAGCCGTTGAATTACGGCCATAAATTGGTACACACAAACACAGAACCATTCACCGATTTTGATTTTTTCGTTAGCAAACAAAATGACTGTGAACGATACATCAGCGAAAATCAGAAATTTCACCCCGACTGTGGCGAAGATATCCTGCAGTTTATAAATGAAGAGTCTCTGCTGGACCAGGACATCGTCGTTTGGCACAGAATTTCTTTTCATCACGTACCCCGCAATGAAGACAGATTTCAAATGCACTCACATTGGGATGGTTTTCTGATGCGAGCCAGTAATTTTTCGTCCATTAGCCCCGGACATAGCGGAATAGCAGATAACTCACCACCCGAGATAGTAATACCAGCAGAGCAACGCAATTCAACCGGAGAGACTGTAGAGGTAGCTGTTGTTGCCAACGATCCCGACGGAGACAAAATTGAGTTCAATGCCGACGGCTTACCTGACGGTATTGTTATCAATAATTCGGGAGTAATGTCAGGCCAAATTGAAAAGGCTGGAGACTACAACGTAACTGTTAACGTTAGCGATTCAGTTCACACCTCAAGAATCAGCTTCAACTGGAAAATCAACAGCGGCGGATCGGGTGCATTGGATACAATATTTTACCTGGTTCTGGGGGTTTTGCTGTTATTGAGACACAGAACACAATCGCACAGTACAAGCTTTAACTTTTATAAAACGTACATTTAATCGATCATAATTTTTGCCACAGAGGCAATAAAAATGATACCCAGCTCACTATTTATACAGCGTTTATCTTTAACCGTATACCATTATGAGTTGCCAGAAGAGAATTAAGTCCGCCCGATAATCTCATTACACCATCGGTAAACACCCGGCCATAAATAAAAATATTCACTGGTCGTAATGCTAAGAGTACGTTCGTTTTTTGTACCTCCCAACCTACGGGGGCGACAAAAACCTCACCCACTCCCATAGGAACAGTGATGCATAAATTCTACACCAGGATGGTACCCGGAGCACTGGCTAGTCTCCTGATGGTATCCCCTTCATTTGCAACAGGTCCCGAAGACCTGATCTCAGATGACTTGATTACCTCTTCTAACCTCACAACTCCGTGGCAGGTTTGTGATACTGACTCTCAGGCTATCGATGTAACGCTATTGAATGCCGGTGCCTGTGCGTTTCGCACGACACCCGCACTGCCTAATGTAACCTACAGCATGAGCTGTGGTGTGACTGTCGCTAAGTTCGCCAGTATCACACTCGCTTTTCTGGATGCAGATTACAACGAGCTCGCAACCAGAAGCACTGAAGTCACAGAACATGTGTCTGGTGCATACTCGGTAACACTTGCATCGCCTCCCAACACTGCACACGCGGCGATTGGAATATACGGTGAGACGGGATCCGGTTTTCAGGATTGTGTGTTAATTGATTCCACACCCGAGCCAGAACCCACTAAAGGCTCGATACAGGGTATCACCTGGTTCGATGATAACGACGACTCAATTTTTGATGCTAATGAGACCCCTATTTCCGGATCCAATGTCTCATTAATTGTGAATGGCAATGTGATTGACCAAAGAAGAACGGGCAATGACGGTAGTTACTACATAGGCGGGCTGGATATCGACGCGTGTTATACCGTTGCATTCGGTTCTGCTGATGCAACATTGCAACTGGGTCAGCCAGGTGGTGACAATGACGCCAATGCCGACGGTCGTACTGCAGAGATTTGTCTGACAGAGGCAACACCCGATGTCACTAACGTCGATGCTGCTTTTGTTGATGTACCTCCGGTAGTGCCACCTGCAGACAACGCTATTTGTGGTGTCGCCTGGGCAGATTTAAATCAAAATGGCGTGTTTGACGGTAACGATTCTCCACTTGCCAATGTCAAAGTGAAATTGTTCGACTCTGCATCAGCCATGGTCAGCATGATCAACACTGACGCCTACGGAAACTATGTTTTCGACAGTCTGGTTAATGGTGATTATCGATTAATGTTTAACACCCCCGATGGTCATGAACCCACCATAGCCAGTGGTCAGCCGTTGCTCGGAACCAGCTCAATCGGTCCCGCTGGAAACACTGCATCGTTCAACTTGCCGGCAGCACGTAACACATCATCTGATTCAGCTTGTACTCTGCAGAATGTTAATGGTGGATTTATTAGATTGCCAGTAGCCCTTGACCCGACGATAGCACTGGACGATTCAGTCCGATTCGATGTTGGTGTTGATTTCAATATCGATTTTCTGGCAAATGACACGCCGTGTGAAGGAGTCCACTCAGTGGATCTGCTCGGTCACAATGTTCCGGGTAACGTCAGTTACAATTCTCAACTGCAACGTTTTGTTGTTAGCGATACAACCGACTTTGGCGTGTTTTCAATTGAGTACGGCCTGCGTGGTATCTGTGGTTCTTACGACACAGCGACTATACAAGTGGTTTTACTGGAGGTTATTCCACCAGCACCACCAGCGGCACCAGATGCACCGGAATGTCGAATTGAAACGCGTGGATCCACACGAATTGGTGGCGTTGACGTATTTAATCCGCTACAGGATGGTTTTGCATCTGCTTACAACCTCTATGATCGAGATAGAAATCTGGTCACCACTGTCGATGGCGCAGACTTTACCCATAGAGTATTTATCGGGGCTAATCCAAAGCCCGCCGAGGCCATCTACGAGGGTAATTATGAGACAGAATGGAACGGAACCGAATACGGTTTTGATCAAACGTCCATTTTCTTTATCTCTGCGGTGGAAAATAACGTTGAATCAAACCTGTCAGAGTGTGCCCGTGACAATATCTCACCGATCGCACTTGATCTTGATAACAAAGGCCGTATTGGACTCCTGACTGGTAACTACCAGGTTGACGTGGACGGCGATGGCATCAAAGAACCACTCAGAGAATGGTTTGCGCCAAATGCTGGTATTTTGGTAACAGCTGATGCCGCTGGCCAGATTTCGGGCAAGCACATGTTCGGTAATGTACCGGGTGTCTACACAGACGGGTTTGCAGAACTTGCAACGCTTGATACCAACAAAGATGGTCAACTGAAGGGCGATGAGCTTTCACAGCTGGCTATCTGGAATGATCGCAATAGTGACACTATCGTTGATGAAGGTGAGTTATCTACACTTGCTCAACACCAGATAGTCGCTCTTGCCGTCACTCACTACAAGTACATGGCACGTGCTACCAAAGCCAACGGTCAAACTATCCTGATGGAAGATGTTTGGCTACCAATGGCTCAACTGGCTGTCTTGCGAAAGTAAATAGCTGAAAAGACAATCTATGCGACGGGTCATTTGGACCCGTCTGTTAACTAACGAATCTAATTAGGCTTTAAAAATGAATATGAAATTAAACAAAACAGGCTCGCGCGTTTTGCTCGCAAGCCTGATAGCTGTACTGAGCGCTTGTGGCGGAAGCAGTTCCGATTCGTCAAGCTCCATACCTACTGATGTAGCCGCTCCAACTGCCCCACAGGAAAGCGCAACTCTTGTAGCTACTGATTTTAGCTTTCCAACCATTGCCGAGGCTAATGGCGTTATAGACGTTATGGTACCCGAAGGCGCATTGCCAACCTTTTCGGCAAGACGCACACTCTCTGAAGGTAATGGCAGCACCGTGGGTTTTGGTGACCCCGTTGTGGTGAAGTACTCCATGTACAGCTGGACTACCGGTGAACTAGTCGAGACCACTGATTCTTTCGATGAACCTCTCTCAGTGCGTGCAGGCGTTACCGAAGGCTTTCCTGAGTATCTGACAAGATCATTGCTTGGTAGAAAAATCGGCGACCAGCTGCAAATTGTTTTCGCCAGTGGTATGGAAGACTTGCCACCCTACCTCGATAACAGTGATGCCTACATTCTGGTGGTTGATTTAATCTAACGATATAACCACATTGATCTGTTCAGATCAGTTAAAACAGCGCTGTGGCCATATCTGGCCACAGCTATCTGGTTAAACTATTCATAGCCAGGAACACTCACTCGGTCTTCACAGCGCTACGTCAACAGTTTTTAACCACTCCCGGCTTCGTTGCACCGGATCGTCGTGCTGCAACACATCAGTCACCACACAGACACTGTCTGCACCGTGTTCAAACGCCCCTGCGGCACGTTCCGGTGTAAAACCGCCAATAGCCACCAGTGGAATGTCACCGACGGCATTCTTCCAGCGCTGCAACTTTTCAAGCCCCTGCGGACGCCATGGCATTTTTTTCAGTAGCGTGGCATAGACGGGCCCAAGCGCTATGTAATCCGGCTGATGCGATAGTGCAATGGCAAGTTCTGCTTTATCGTGCGTGCTTATACCGATTTTTATTTGCGCTTTTTTCAACCGGGTGACGTCTGCACCGGTTAGATCTTCCTGCCCCAGATGCACGAAATCACAGCCTTCCTCTATAGCCAGTTGCCAGTAATCATTGCTAATTAACTGACAACCGCACTGATTCACCAAATTCAATTGCGTCCGGACTCACCCAACTCGATCAGATCCAACAAACGCTACGTCAGCGCCTCTTCGCACACGGTCATTGATTCCGGGTAGCACATATCTGAACGAGCTGATCGAGTCCATATGTGTGCGACCAGCTGGTACCAGTCCGGGTTGTCGTAAGAACCACCGGCGATCGCACGCAGCCCGGGCCGCATTTCAAGTGTCCATGAAACGGCAGATCCACACCGGGTGCAAAATTCATTTTTAATCCAGCGGCCGGTGGTATCGGATTCAAATTGAAATTCCGATAGCTCGCCTTGCAGAAACTCTACTGCGGAATCGTCAAAATAGACGCCGATACCATAGGGTGCTCCGGTTCTTTGTTTGCACGCAGTGCAATGACACGCCATTGCCCTGACCGGATCACCTGTTGTCACGAACCTGACTGCACCACACTGACACCCGCCTTGTTGTTTCATTGTCAAGCGCTCCATAAGTTGAGAATCATTTGAAGTGTATACCATACGCTACTGGCAAAATGGCGCATTATCGCAACCAACCAGCAGGAGGTCACAATCAGTGATTCCTGTTTTACTCACAAAGATACATCTGTTGATTTACAATGTGTTATCGCAAGACCCGACGATTCTCCCAACAGCACACGAATAAACTAAAACCATGTGGCAATTCTGGATAGATAGAGGCGGTACCTTTACCGATATTGTTGGCCGAGACCCGGATGGCAATCTGCATACGCGCAAGCTGTTGTCGGAAAATCCTGAGCATTACAAAGATGCTGCTGTCAGGGGTATTCGTGATTTACTAAAACTTGAATCAACTGATCCTATACCCACAAATACCATTGACGCCGTCAAAATGGGCACCACCGTCGCCACTAACGCACTGCTGGAACGAAAAGGTGATCGAACACTGTTACTCATCACTCGCGGCTTTGCAGATCTGCTCAGAATTGGTTACCAGACACGCCCTACACTATTTGATCTGAACGTTATCCTTCCCGAACTGCTGTACGAGCGCGTTATAGAAGTAACCGAACGCATCGACGCCACCGGTGAAATAGTTACAGCACTGGATGAAACCACTTTGCACAGTGAATTACAGCAAGCTTACGACGACGGTATTCGCAGCGTAGCCATTGCGTTGATGCACGGCTACCGCATGCCAAAGCACGAACAGCGTCTGGCTGATCTTGCTCATGAAATTGGCTTCACCCAGGTGTCAGCTTCTTATAACACTTCACCGTTAATGAAACTCGTCAGTCGCGGCGACACAACGGTAACAGATGCCTATCTGTCTCCAATTCTGCGCCGCTATGTGCAGCAGGTGCGACAAGCGCTGGATGCCGATCAGGGTGGTTGTCGTCAATTATTGTTTATGCAATCTAATGGCGGACTCACCGACGCAGATCTTTTTCAGGGCAAAGATGCAATTCTCTCTGGTCCGGCCGGTGGCGTTGTCGGCATGGTCAGCACCGGTTTGCAGTCGGGCCACGATCGATTGATCGGATTCGATATGGGTGGCACTTCTACCGATGTGTGTCATTTTGCAGGGCACTACGAACGCAGCTTTGAAACCGAAGTTGCCGGAGTCAGAATGCGGGCACCAATGATGAATATTCACACGGTCGCAGCCGGTGGCGGGTCGATATTAAAATTTGATGAAGGTCGATTTCAGGTCGGCCCTGAAAGCGCTGGTGCAAATCCGGGCCCGGCCTGTTACCGGCGTGGTGGCCCACTGACCGTCACCGACTGCAATGTAATGCTCGGTAAACTACAGCCTGCACATTTTCCTCATGTGTTCGGACCAGATGGACAGCTGCCACTTGACGCACAGGTGGTACGCGAGAAATTCTCCAGCCTGACTCAACAGATTGCCGACGCTACCGGTGATGCAACACTAACACCTGAACAGGTAGCAAGCGGTTTTTTACGC
>CAYLZS010000392.1:0-23162 GCA_964388065.1 uncultured Granulosicoccaceae bacterium | reverse complement strand
GCTTATACATCAACCGCCTATCGGCTGGGTGTTAACTATATGATCTATAGTCTTACGCACTAAACTGTTCAGGCTTCGCCTGGGGGTTTTCTTTTTTTCGCTTTGGCTTGTCGCTTTGGCTTGTCGCTTTGGCTTGTCGCTTTGGCTTGTCGCTTTGGCTTGTCGCTTTGGCTTGTCGCTCTTACTTTATGATCGTTATGGCTTGGCATCCATGCCACGACATAACGATCAAAAACCAAAACAATAAAGCCACAAACAACAAACCAGAACGATAAACAATAAGGAGGAACGGAGGAATCATTCCTCCGACTTACCCGCATCGCGAGCCAGACGCTTCGCGTCCAACAACACTCTGGCATCCTCACCAATGTGAGCCTCACCGCGCTGACGCGCCAGTTGCATCTGCTTTTCACGTTCCAGAAATCGCTCTTTCTGTTCATCAGTTATCTCATCACAACACTTTGGACACTGGGCTCCGGCAATGTACTGCGGGCTTTGCTTGTCATCCTCGGTAATGGGTCTGCGACATCCGTGACACTGATCGTAACTACCGGGTTCAAGCTGATGATTGACCGTCACCCGGTCATCAAAAACAAAACACTCGCCACGCCATAAAGATTCCTCTTCCGGCACCTCTTCAAGATATTTCAGAATTCCGCCTTTGAGGTGATAGACCTCAGCAAAGCCCTGCTCACGAAGGTAGGCGGTCGACTTTTCACAACGAATGCCACCAGTGCAAAACATCGCGACCTTTTTGTGCTTGTGCTTGTCGAGGTTTTGCTTTGCGTATGCCGGAAACTCACGAAAGGACTCGGTATCCGGATTGACCGATCCTGCAAAGCTTCCAACCTCACATTCGTAATCATTGCGAGTGTCGATTAAAAGTACATCAGGATCGCTGATCAATGAATTCCAGTCGCGCGGCTCTACATAGGTGCCAGCAGCGTTTTGTGGATCGATACCCTCGACACCCATCGTGACAATTTCTTTTTTTAACTTCACTCGAGAACGCTTGAATGGCAATTTTTCACTCACAGACTCTTTGCGATCAAGCATTTGCAGGCCGGGCACCTGTTGTAACCAGTCTACTACCCGATCAACGCCCTGACGTGACCCTGCAATAGTCCCGTTCACTCCTTCTGTCGCGAGCAATAAGGTGCCACGAACGCGTTCCGCTAACATGAGATCGAGCAACGGCTGGCACAGAGACTCGTGATTGTCGAGCCTCACAAACTTGTACAATGCACAAACGATATAAGTTTGCACTTTATCTGGCTCCACTTAGTGAACTCCCCGGGATAGTTCAGATTGTCGATTATAGTTCAGACCATAGATCTGCAATTCAGAGCAACAATCTATGCCCGCGCGACGTTTCATGCTGGCTGGAAGAAAATTCCGACAATTGTAGGTTATTGTCTGCAGTCGGTGCCACCGATGTTGCTGCCAATCCGGAGGATATTTAATGCAAAGCCGCGAATTACTGAACACACTGATCAGTTATCCGACAATCAGCCGTGATAGTAATCTCGAGCTGATCGGCTTTATACAGGAATACCTGCAGAAGCATGGACATTCCTCCGAGCTTATCTACAACGAACACAAAACTAAAGCTAACCTGTATTGCGTTATCGGCCCGGCCGGTAAACCGGGGGTTATGCTTTCAGGCCATACCGACGTGGTTCCAGTCGAAGGCCAGGACTGGACAGGCAATCCATTCGTTATGCGTGAACAGAATGATTTGTTATTCGGCCGCGGCAGCTGCGACATGAAGGGATTTATTGCCTGTGTATTGTCTATGATTGCCCAGGTTAGCAGCGTTGAGCTAAAAACACCTCTGCATCTGGCATTCAGTTACGACGAGGAGGTAGGCTGCATAGGAGTGCGTCGATTGATCGAGACTTTGCAGCCGGTAAAAGTAAAGCCGAAGTTTTGCCTGGTTGGTGAACCGACAATGATGCAACCCGTGATCGCACATAAAGGTAAAACCGCAGCAAGAGCACATTGCAACGGCATTGAGTGTCACTCAAGCCTCGCACCACAGTCAGTCAATGCAATTTATCTGGCAACCGAATTGATTAGCGCAATCAGGTCGGTTCAGGAGAAATTTATATCACAAGGCCCACATGATCACGACTATGACGTTTCTCACACAACGCTCCATGTAGGCACTATTAATGGTGGCACCGCGCTCAACATTGTGCCTAACTCCTGCCTCTTTGATTTTGAAATCCGCAACCTGCCCAGCGATGATCCGTCAAAAATTATCAATGAATTAATCACTGCCGCAAATGACATTGTCGCACCATACAAGCGCAGCCATCCAAATGTTAGTATCGAGATAGAAACTATTAACGAATACCCGGCGTTAAATACCAACACAGAAAGCGATATCGTCGAGTTTGTCAGGCAATTAACCGGTGCAAATACACTCGGTAAAATTGCCTTCGGCACCGAAGGTGGATTGTTTAGCCGTGATCTTGGCGTCGAAACGATCGTGATGGGCCCAGGCAGCATTGAACAAGCCCATAAGCCGGATGAATATATATCAGTCAATCAGCTGGATCGTTGCGATGCATTTCTAAAAAAGCTGGTCGACGCATTGAGTTAAGCGTATAAGTATTTCGTACAATCAAGGTTATGAGTATGTCAAATTCAAAATTAAATCACCTCGACGTAGATTTTATCCGTAGCTGCTTTCCAACATTCAAACACCCGCTGGCTGCAAAAACAGCCTTCTTCGAAAACGCAGGTGGCAGCTATGTAGCAGGTGCTGTGATCGATCGGCTAACACACTTTTACACCTTCAATAAAGTACAGCCCTACGGTGAAAGTGAAATTCTCAATACAGCCGGTGAACAGATGGATACCGGCCGACAGACCATGGCGGACCTTCTTGGCATCGACTCAACTGATTTAACTCTGGGTGCATCGACCACGCAAAATTTTAATACACTGGCATATGCCTGCGAAGGCTTTGTGACTGCCGAATCTGAAGTGATAGTCACAGACCAGGATCATGAAGCCAATATTGGTGCCTGGGAAAGATTGTGTGAGAGGACGGGTGCCACACTTAAAGTATGGCAGGTCAATCCGGAGACCGCAGAGCTCGATTTAACAGACTTTGAAGCCCTGCTTACACCAGCAACCGCCATCGTGTGCATGACACACAGCTCCAACATAGTAGGCACAATAAATCCAGTGGAGAAAGTTATCGATCTCTGCAATAAAAATTCGACCATTAAAAATCAGGGTAGTCAAAACAGCACTCGAGTGGCCATTGATGGTGTTTCCTATGCACCACACATGTGGCCGGATATACCTTCTCTTAAGCCAGATGCCTATTGCTTCAGTACCTACAAAACCTACGGTACACATATGGGAGTAATGGTTACCAGTGAAGATTTCAGATCACAGCTTACACCGCAGTGTCACTACTTCAATCAGAGTTACCCACACAAACTACTTGATGGTGCCGGTCCCGACCATGCATCTATTGCTGCACTGGCCGGGCTGGGCAACTACTTTAGTGACACTCACCAGCATCACTTCGGTAACACCGATTTATCGCTGTATGAAAAAGCACAGCAAATATCCGCCCTGATGCACGCGCATGAAACTCAATTATGCGGACAACTCCTCGATGGAATTAGTCAATTGCCGATTCGTATCGTTGGTCGTGACAATGTACAGGGCCGCGAAGCGAATATTGCGCTGACTTCAGCTAAGCTGTCATCTGCAGCAATGTCGAAACACCTTGCAGCAAAAGATATTGCCGCCGGCAACGGAAACTTCTACGCCGCGAGACTACTGGGCAAAGCCGGTATCACAGACATTGAAGACGGTGTGCTGCGCATAAGCTTTTCCCATTACAACACGGCTGAGGAAGTCGATCGTGTTATCGACGCTTTGAAAGATTGCCACTAAAGACAGCATGTATTTTAAACACCAGTGCCATCGCGACGCTGCATTCCCATAGGAAAATACACTTTGCATATTCACAAAGGAGGTAAACAATGAGCGAATTAATTATTAAGCTCAATGGTGAAGTCACTAATACAAACTTTGATGAATGGAAGAACGATTTACTCACAAAGCTTAAACAGGTGAATACCGAGCTTGCGACTGACGATGATTTCGCAATCGCTGAAACTGATGTAAAGACCATTAAGGCAGGTGAGGTGTCACTGAAGAATGCCAAGGCCTCAGCACTTGAGCAAGCAGATGAAATACAAAAATTGTTTGCGGCAATTGACGAGGTCAGTAGTGAAGCGCGGGATGCAAGACTGGCACTTGAAAAACAAATAAAAAAACGCAAGGCGGAAATAAAAGCTGAAATAGTCGACTCAGGTCTGGACGCAGTAAAAGCCTATATAGAGGAACAAAGCAGCGAGCTGCAATCAGTCAATAACTCCTGGCTAGACCGATCGGTCTTTGAAGATGAAATCAAAGGCAAACGCACAACATCCAGCATGCTAAAGGCAGTTACAGCTTTACAGCTTAAGCTCAAAAACGAGATTGCCCGGCGCGAGGCGTCTATCAATGAAAACAGACAAGTACTGAATAAAATCAATGATGACTACAGTGCCGTATTTCAGGATAAAGAATCGCTTCTGCTAATGGATGGTGATTCTCTGCAAACAATTATTGATGAACGCATAGAATACTTCGAAGCTGAAAAGAAGAAGCAAAGCGAAGCAGCAGAGCAAACACGGGGCGAAGCACCACCGCCGACCGAGGAAAGTACACCGGACGCAAACCTCGACGAAGAAACAGAGGATGAAAACGTCACTGTACATCCGGCCGATGAATCACATGTCGTCTCAATTGAAATATTTGCACAAATAGATGCAGCACAAGAGCTCTTCGATGAGATAGATGATCGCTACTCAAGTCGGGATATTGTCGGGGAAATACGACTCAGCTAAATGAAATTGTTACCCTCCTGTTGTGTCATGACGCAAAAGTGTTATATTGGCAGCGTTGTATAAGACCTTAAGGAGAAGAAAAACGTGAAGAACTTACTAATTGCCCTGTCTGGCGCACTACTTTTGCTGCCCGGAATCCCCCAAACCTCATACGCCCAGGAGCAACCCGCCTGCCTCTACGCGGACAGCGATCCTGACGGTGACGGCTTCGGTTGGGAAAATCGCGACACCTGCATCATGACTAACCAATCAGCACAAAATGCACCGTTAGCCTGCGTAGATGACGACGGTGATGGCTATGGCTGGAACGGCCGTGAAGTTTGCCGCGTCGACATTGCCGATTGCCATGACAGCGACCCGATAGGGGACGGCTGGGGATGGAATGGTGTCACTTCCTGTGAAATTGTTGCTTTCCCATCACCATTTAGTGAGTTGGAGGTGTTTCGCACTCAGAACCGCAGGTTCTCCGGTGAAAGTGTTGCTACTGCCACGCTTATCTGTAACCGGCAGGAAGATGATCCACTGGTATTCGATCTGCACGAAAACGGCACGCTCAATTCCTTTGACACCAGCCTGCCATCATTCGGCGTCTGGACAACAGGCTTTTCCGACAGCGACGGTATTGTCGACATCTGGTTATTTGGCGGCAACATCAGCACCCGCCATCGAGTACTGATGCAACCAGGTTCTATAACATTGCGAGGAGCCGGCCCGTCGTTCGATAGCGATAATTGTTTCTGGGCTGTGTAAGAGGAGTTTGCAGCTAATCAGGTTTGCTGCGGCTGCAGGGCAGATGTGGCAAATACTGATTTTATTTCTGAAGCTTTGCCAATGATTCAGCAGCCTGCCGTGCGCCAGCCAACGCAAAGCCATGCTCAGAGGCAATATGGAACATCGAGACTCCCAACTTGTTGAGTTCCCCGGCTGTTGCATCGAGTCTTCCACGATCGAAAGGCGCATGTTCCGCGTCTATGGTGATGTAATCGAGACCGGACAGTGCCATGATTTCAACGATGTCGTGAGAAGGTGTTTTAACAAAAGTCCCACTTAAAATATCGCCTCTGAGCATGCGTGTACGTAAACTGTCTGCAGTCATTTTATTATCCGCTGGATTTATATCGATGGAGCAAAAGTATTGCGCACTCAAGGATTAGCCAACACAAACTTGATTGAAGTACTGCGATATCGGCTACCCAGACCACTCATTCTCTGCATGGCGCTGTTTTCCTGCAGCGGAGGGCAGAGTTTTTCCGAATTCCCGGGCTTTATCAAGCACTTCAACAATTATCCGCCCTCTGACATCGAACCGAACGCGTCAGAAATTGCCTTGCTCACAAAATATCAGCCACGAATCTTCACAGATGTCGGCCAGCCGGGCCCGATAGATTTTTATAAGGAATATATCGCCAAAGGACAACTGTTCGCAGATGGCAAAAAATTAACCGGTCCAGCCACACAAGCTCTGCTGAATCTGCATCGTGAAGACCCGAAGGCGTTATTTAAATACCTTGGTGATTATCGTCAGCAAGGCACACCGCTTGTCTACGCCCGCATAGACTACGAAAATACCCGATATAAAGGCAGCCAGTACGATTTCACTTTTCTGACCTACAATCTGGTTTTTCCAGTCAGCGGAATTTTGCAGGGTTTGGGGAAAATTCAGTCAGCAGGTCTTGCGGTAGCAGGCAACCTCAATGACTGGCACCAGCTCGATCACTACGTGAATGTCAGCGTGGCAGTGCTGGATGAACAAGCAGTCGCTATGACACTGCAACAACATAACTATCAAACGACCTACTTGCTGGACCCACAGGCACCGGATATTTCAGTAGACGTTGCCATGCGATCCAATGAGCTCTATCCACATAGCTCCGAGCGGATCTACCACCCGGCAGTGTCATTCCTGTCAGCGGACAATATCGAGTTTATAGTCAGTGGCAAGAAAAAACCTTTGATGGCGGGCTTCGACATCACTCACGGCAAACAGGAAATCAACTACGAGCTGGAATTCCTGCCACATACCGATGCGTTTTATCAGTTCAAGGGATCACTGGGTAAAAATCGACTGTTGCCAGGCCGCAGCGGACCTCCCGGAGCCGACTATGCAACCCTGCCAGGTCTGATGCCAAGACACGTAAGATTAGTAACAGGTTATAGAACCGAATCACCGGAACTTGAAATTGAACTGTTTACTCAGCTCTTTGATCGCGACAACTTTGCCATACGACCCAACGCAATAGACGCCTATAAAAACCGTTTCTTTGAAATGATATTAAAATGA
Source organism: uncultured Granulosicoccaceae bacterium (assembly GCA_964388065.1). GTDB lineage: Bacteria > Pseudomonadota > Gammaproteobacteria > Granulosicoccales > Granulosicoccaceae. The sequence goes on along the minus strand of CAYLZS010000392.1, from coordinate 15,956 downwards.
GTGACGACTGGAAGCGGCTGGTAACAGAAACCACCAAAGCGACAGATGCCTACAAAATCGAATCGGTACAAACACTCTGGAGTGGCTATGGCGAGATATTCCGTGTTCAGCTAATACCTGAAACTCTCGGTACACTGATCATAAAACAGGTAGCACCTCCGGCGATCAGCCAACATCCGCGCGGCTGGGATACAGATCGGTCCAACTTAAGAAAACTGAAGTCGTACGAGGTTGAAGCAAACTGGTATGACGAATGGAGCCAACTGTGCGACAGTGGCTGCCGTGTCGCATCCTGTATTGCTACTGCCAACGCGAAAGGGAACTCCCCGGTAAAAACAGGTAATCGAGAATCAGATAATCAAAGCTGGATCCTGATGGAAGATCTGGATGCCAGCGGCTACAACATTCGACACTCAGGACTCACACCGGATCAAACCAAACCCTGCCTTAGCTGGCTGGCCAATTTCCATGCAAATTTTCTTCACGCAGAGCCAACCGGTTTATGGCAGATTGGCACTTACTGGCACCTGGATACTCGCCCTGATGAGTTAGCAGCAATGCAGAATGGCGAATTAAAACGCAACGCCGCAAAGCTCGATCAGCTACTTCGCAACTGTAAGTATCAGTCACTGGTTCACGGTGATGCAAAGGTCGCCAATTTTTGCTTCCACCACAATAACAATACGGTTGCCGCTGTAGACTTTCAGTATGTCGGTGGAGGTTGCGGTATGAAGGATGTCGCCTACTTCTTCGGCAGTTGTTTCGACGAGATACAGTGTGAGCAATACGTACCTGAACTACTCGACTACTATTTTAAAGAGCTGCGGCACGCAGTAAGACACAGAACTGTTGACAACAATGTTGATCACGAAGAACTGGAGCATGAATGGCGCGCACTGTTTGCCCCGGCATGGACTGACTTTTATCGTTTTTTATCGGGCTGGATGCCGGAGCACGCCAAAATTCACAACTTTACCGAAAAGCTGGCTCGGCAAACACTGGCGTCAGATGCGCTACAGTAAAGTAGAAATCTAACCAGTAAGGTTTATTAAGATCTGAGATCCTTAAGAATTGTCCGACGTATCCGTATCGGGGACGTTACTGTCCAGGGGCAGATCATCAGTGGTATTTTCAGCTTGTAGTTCTTCAAGCTGCTCTTCTGATTTATCAAACCACAATCGCGACACATAGTTATCTTTCGGCCATTGGAGTTCGAACAGACCAAGGTTCACACCAGTGTGTCGATCTTTCAGTGATAAAAAGATTTCTTCGGCTTTTTCTACATTGCCAAGCTCGTGCTGTGCGATTCCCTGACTGTACAGAGCTGTGTCTACATAAGAACTGTTCGGGTGCTCATCGATCAGTCGCTGAAAATTTTCATAAGCAAGCTGATAGTCACCGTGATCGACCATTTGTATATAAGCTCGCATATACTTAGCATCATCTTCCAGGTAGCTGCCGCCATGCTGGCGTACCAGCGCTTCGATTAACTGAAGTGCCGCCTGTGTGTCGCCTTCATCACGCTTATCAAGAGCCCCCTTATACAAACCAAAATCACTGCCTGTGCCATAAACATCCGCTTCTTCAAGCAACGGCAGTTTGATCAGAGCACGTGCTCTGTTACCGGTGCTGGCACCGGAATTCAGATACTCACGGTACTGGCTGGTGGCAGTCTCGTAGTCGCCAGCTTCTTCATAAGCTCGCGCGCTGTAGTACAGGGATTCCACCCGGTTGGAACCCACCCCAACTATAGTGTCGTATTCCAGGTCCAAAGACGCTGTACGCTGACCTGCACCCAGCGGTGAAAAAGCAACATCAATTTCAAGTACGTCACCAGGTTCAAGGGTAATTCCCTCAGGAATCTCCGATACAAAATCTGCCGCGTTGTCACCAGTGATCGCGATGTTATTTATCGGGTAGGTGTCAACTCCGACGTTTGATAAGGTAAACCTCTGCTGAGTATGGCTACCAACATCCTGCACACCGAAGCGGTAATCGGTTAAAGATACTCTCAAACCTTCAATTTCAGGAAGGTCTTTGACTACGCCAGTGTCACCTTCACCACCGGCGCAGGCATTTAGCAGTGCAGCCAGAATACCCACTGCAACCGTGCTCAACTGAAAGTACGATTTTCTTTTAATAGACATGTAATTTGCGCTGTGCCGATTCTTAACCAAACCAGGTAACTGAATTGTCAGTTATTCAGGCATTAAGCCCTATTATTTAGCTGGCGAACTAGTAGTGTTGAAAAAGTCAAGAGCATTGCTGCAATTCTGCAGCGACTCAGCCATCTCATCAGTATTGGCCGCGGGTTGCTGTTGCAGTTCCTGCACAGCCTGCATCTGTCCCTTAGCTTCACTAATATGTTGGTTGATGCTAACGATCGCTGATTGCAGTGCATCGGACACATCAGCAAATTCTTTGTCGTCGTCGGCACGCAATCGCACGTTCAGATTTCCGTCACCAATCTCACGCAGCGCGCGCTTAACTGCCAACAATGGCGTGCCGAGTTTGCGGATGATATACATGCTGATCAGTGAAGTAACAATCACATTGACGATCAGCATCATAATTATCCAGCGGCCAAGAACACTCGTCATACTCGGAATTTGATCATTAAGCATGTTCATATCTTCTGATACAAACAGCATTGGCGCATTGCCAGATACCAGCTGACCAAGCATTTGGTTATACATCGCACCCAGCATCACGGTGGTGATCACCAGATACAAAGTGGCGAATGCAATCACACGTCGTATTTCACGTGCTTGAAATGTTTTGTCTTTTAGCAGAGCAAGCAAAAAGAACGAATCGGAGGACCGGGCCATTGTGTTGACTCTCATGTTGAAATCAGTGGCTATCACTAAATTGTCGACAATTAAGCGCACAACTTAACCGGATTTTTAATTCCGGGGTTTTATTAACTGTGACGCAAATCAGTTATTATCGCGTCTTATCGCGTCTGGCCGTGTTTCGGCACTTTTTTGCAGAGAGCAGTTAGTAAGATGAATGTGGCGGAAGAACGTGGGAGTCGAACCCACCAGACACGTCTGACGCGTCTCATCGGATTTGAAATCCGCGCCCGTCACCGGATCGGGAAGTCCTTCCAACACTGGCCCGCTGTGTATTGATACAGCCAGCGGATTACAGCGAGTGCACTTTATATCATGCTATGAGGCTAATGGGCCACTGATTCCAGCATCTCCCGATAAACTTCCACATCCGTCGCACCTTCGCAGCCCAGAACCAGAATTCGGGCATCGCTGTAATCCTGCTGAGCCGCGGTAGCACTCGCGATCAGTGCCAGTACACCGGGTACTGCACACTCTCCCGCCTCTATCTTGTGATCGGCCATCTCGGCATCGGCAAACAACTTCATTGCATCGGCTACCTGGTTATCTGCAAGCGTCATCACCTGATCGCCACAACCAGACAGTATCTGCCAGGCAAGCAACGACATTTCACCGCACGACAAACCTGCCATCACAGTTTCTTTTGTAATATCAACCTGCGCGGGTGCCTGCTGCCTGAAGCTCTCTAACACACAGGCCGAGTAATCGGATTCAACCAGTGTGATGTGCGGCCTGGCTTCGCCATATTCCATCCACAGGCGTGCCGCGATTGCTGCGGCAAGGCCACCAACGCCAGCTTGTAGAAAAACATGGGTAGGTGGCTCATCCATCTGCGCAATCACCTCACTGGCAAGCACGGTATAACCTGCCATTACGTTTGCAGGAATCTCTGTATAGCCGTTGTAAGAGGTGTCAGAGACCATCTGCCAGCCGTGGCGCTCTGCCTCTGATGCACAGAGTTTCACTGATTCGTCGTAGTCGCCGTCTATGCGAATTACTTCAGCACCCAGATCTGCCATTGCATCTGCTCGACCACTACTTACCTCGGCGTGAATATAGATCTTACATGGACAACCCGCATTCTTGGCACCCCAGGCTACAGATCGCCCATGATTACCGTCAGTTGCAGTAGTCACGGTCATTGAAGCTGCAAAGTCTTTTATTTTGCCCTGTCTGATATCACCTAAAGTAATAGGGACGCCGGTTTGCTTTTCATAAACTGCAGCAACATGTTTCAGTACTGCATAGGCACCACCAAGCGCTTTAAAGCTCCCCAGTCCGAAACGCATAGACTCATCTTTGTAGTAAATCGCACCACAGGACAGATGCTTTTCAAGTTTATTTAACCGATAAAGCGGAGTTTGCTCATACTCAGACCACGCCTTTACTTCAGCATACGCCTGTAGTGCCTGCTCTAACGAAAGTGCATTGGCTGCATCCACCGGGTAGGCAGCAGCGGACTGCGCAATATCCAATTGCCGGCACCACACAGCACCATCAGGAAAACGTGCGCTGATGTCCATAAGTCTTCACCTGGTTTATTTCCGGCTCTATCCTGTCGTACGGTGTGACTGACGGCAAGCTGGAAAACATCTTGTGTCCGACAGTCTCCGTTCCTGCCTGACAGAGAGACGCGCTGGTAACTAAAAAGCCTGGTTGAAAACCACTGTGAAAACCTCGACCAGTTCCCGAGACAGCGTGATTTGCTCGACAACCTGCAAATCCGATCTGTCTGTTAATTGACGTCAATATTTGCTGCAAGTACCCGTTTTTTCAGGCCTGTCGGCGGGAACTTTCCATCGCCATCTAAATTGAATTACGACTTGCCGGTGAATTGTCGCCAACTGTGGCCGATAGCTTTCTGAGACGTGGAAGTTTGTATCCACGCCGCGTAATGCATCGGGAATTAAATGCCACATACTGACAACAATCAGCCTGAGTTCAATCGAGAGCCAGATTCGAATCACAGGCAACCGTCACAATTGCTGTCACGTGACATAGAAAACGTGCAAGCCGGTTTGCGCATAGACTTCGATCAGAAGCTGGGTGAACTTGCTAACCTGCTGGCGCGTTTCAAAGCACTGGTGTCAGCACCTGAAGGCAAACCAGCAAATGACGACAATGCACAACCCGATGAGGTTATTACCGCTGCTGCGATAACTCCCGTGGTACCTCAACTCGCAGAAGACCAGCCATCTGCAGAGAATGTCAGTACCACTGACTTAAAGATCACCTCAGTTAGCTCTGACACAAGCTCAGCTAATGATGAGCCAGCTGCAGAAACACCACAGATCAAACCTGCGAGTCTCTTCTCACCGGAACCTGCAAGGTTTGAAACCGGATTGTACAAGCTAAATTGCCAACTCTATCGATTCCGCCTGGAGCTCGATCAGGAAATGGAGTTTCGAGAAGAACCGCTGCACATCCACTTCCATCAGGAATCAGAACTGTCGAAGATTCTGCAGAAGATCAGCGACAAATCCAGTGAGAAGAACCCGGATAGTTTATAGCGGGTGATGTTGCGGCGCCGATCGGACCTGATAGACAAGCCCGCGCTGGTGTGTGGCTTACGTGGTATGGGTTGATCTGAATGCACGTCGCAAACACCAGACCGCAAGTACAAATATAAGCCACGCCCAAAGCGGTACTGCAAACAATCTCAACAGCTCACTGCTGCCCAGCAACGTGACCAGTGTTGCACAGATAAAAAAACCGGCGGCACAAATGGCATAGACGACTCTCTCTGCCAAAAGACCAGACGCGTTGATGTTATCTGCACTTGCTGCTCCTCTGGCCGCTCGACTGACCGCTCCACTGGCTCCACCAACCGCACTATACCGGCCAGGCTGAATACCTGACGGCACCGTACCGCCATTGGCACCGGTGGCCAGAAACTGGTGAACCAGCCCGGGCATCTCAGGCATCAGTCTTGCCCACCCCGGTGCATTGCGCTGTATTTCGCGTAACACGGTCAACGGACTGTTCTGTTCAATCATAAAGCCCTTTAGTACCGGCCTTGCGGTCTTCCATAGATCGAGCTGCGGGTACAATTGTCTTCCCAGTCCTTCAATATTCAACAGGGTTTTCTGCAACAAAACGAGCTGCGGTTGTACTTCCATTTGAAACCTTCGTGCAGTCTGGAACAAGCGCAACAACACCTGACCAAAGGATATTTCCTCCAGAGGTTTTTCAAAAATCGGTTCGCAAACCGTGCGAATTGAAGATTCAAACTCCTCAATACGCGTATCAGCAGGCACCCAGCCACTATCGACATGCAATCGTGCTACTTTGTAGTAGTCCTGTTCAAAAAAAGCCAACAGATTTTGCGACAGATAATGGCGATCCTCCTCGGTTAACGTACCTACGATGCCAAAATCTACTGCAATGTATGACGGATCCAACGGGTTGTCTTCCGACACAAAGATGTTACCCGGATGCATATCAGCATGGAAAAAGTTGTCTCTAAACACCTGGGTAAAAAAAATGTTCACACCACGTTCGGCGAGTTTCTCAAGATCAACTCCTGCGGCTTTCAGTTCATCAGTATGTGAAATCGGGATACCTTTAATACGCTCCATCACCATCACATCGTCACCGGTGTAATCCCAATATACTTCAGGTATGTACAGTTCTTTGGAGCATTCAAAGTTTCTTCTCAACTGTGCAGCATTGGCGGCCTCGCGCTGCATATCGAGCTCATCGTAAATTGTCTTTTCGTACTCGCTCACAACCTCACGCGGCTTTAAGCGTTTACTTTCTGACCAGAAGGAGTTAGCCAGGTCAGCCAATAAAAACATCAGTGACAAATCGCGATCAATGGTTTCTTTAATGTCCGGTCGCAGTACTTTGACAACCACCTGTTCGCCACTGTGCATGGTCGCGGCATGTACCTGCGCAATAGACGCCGACGCCAAAGCTTCACTTTCAAAGTCTGCAAACAGCTCATCGACTGTACTATCCAGTGATTTCTCTATGCTTTGTATCGCCTGCTCAGACGGGAACGGACGCACTCTGTCCTGAAGCAGTGCCAGTTCTGCCGCTATATCGTCCGGCAATAAATCGCGACGGGTAGAAAGCATCTGACCGAACTTTACAAACACCGGACCAAGCTCTTCGAGAGAACGTCGCAGCCTTTCAGCGCGTGGCAGTTCTCTGGTGTCGTTGTGTCGCCAGCGATCTGGCGATAAAGACGTCAAGAGCTTCAATGACAATGAAGGTTGTAAATCGAGCAACAACTGATCTATACCGTAGGTCAGAAACACCTTTTGAATCGTATACAGCCTTGAGATTCTGTTAAACACTAATTGATATTTCCACCAGACTTTGCGGCGGCCTTTATGTGCGACTCAAGTAAATCTACCCGGTCACGAAGGTCATCAACCTGTTCGACAAACTCATCCAGTTCCCAGCTATGCGGCAAGTGCTCTGTTTCATCACGAAGATAGTTTGCGGTGTTATCCTGCACAGCTTCTGTGCGCTCTGTAAACCATTGCTTTAGCCCTCGTGAAAAACGACCTACCTGGTGGGCAACGGCATCACCCGTCAACCGTGAAAGATGTTCCTCCCAGTCGATATCAATTTCATTTAAACATCTTGAAAATTTTTGTGCGGTATCGGTATCACCAGAGATTGTTACATCGCCATCGAAAATCGAACGGCGACCCGTGGCAAGCGCTATAAGTGAAAACGGACCACCGCTGATTGTCGCATCAGCGGTATCACCGAAGTCCTCTACAACTTCAACGCGGGTTTCATTAACCCCGATCTCATTAAATATAAACCATACCGGCAATTCAACACCCTCAACCTGAAAGCAAACTACTTTGCCACGCAGTTTTTCAAGCCGTGAGTTAGAGTCAGGGTCAAGCTCCGTATAGCGGTTAAATGCTGTTTGCAATGCTACAGCGATTGGTGCGGGCAGTTTCAATTTATTAGTTTCAAATTTAATATGCTCTATGGAACCTGTTAACGCCTAGAGCTTAAAGCCCTTGTGCAACGCAACAATTCCACCCGTCATATTGTGATATTCGCATCGTTCAAAACCAGCCATTTCCATCATGCCGAGTAGCGTATCCTGATCCGGATGCTTGCGAATCGACTCCGCAAGGTATCGATAACTTTCAGCATCGTTGGCAACCAGCTTACCCATCGCAGGCAGAGCACTAAAAGAATACGCATCATATGCTTTGCTCAATACAGGCAATACCGGCTTTGAAAACTCAAGTACCAGTAATCTGCCACCGGGCTTTAACGTTTCAAAGATAGAATTGAGCGCCCGTTGTTTGTCAGTTACGTTGCGCAATCCAAAAGCCATGGTCACGCAGTGGAACGAACTTTCTGCGAATGGAAGTTGTTCGGCATCAGCCAGAGCATATTGCATGTTGCCGACAATTCCTGAATTAATCATGCGATCACGACCAACAGAGAGCATCGAGGAATTAATATCCGACAACGTAACCGTGCCCGACGGACCAACCCGCTGATGTAATTTCGCTGCAAGATCACCAGTACCACCTGCCAGATCCAGCACCGACTGACCCGCTCTGACGCCTGTTTGGTTTATCGTAAAACGCTTCCATAGCCTGTGGACACCGAACGACATGAGATCGTTCATCACATCATAGCGATCAGCTACAGAATCAAATACCTGGCCGACCAGTTGTTTCTTTTTACCGGTCTCGACGGTTTGATAACCAAAATGGGTTTTGTCTTCCACGGTCTGTGCTCAGGTTATTAAGCAGGGGTGAAGTCTATGACTGGACACCACTATTCACTATTTAAGGTCACAATTTAAGGCGATTACTCGCGGGATTTCTTCACTTTGCGCTGCTGTCCGGCTTCAGCCAGACGATCGAGGTAATCCTGCCAGTAAGCCTCGTAGTTTATACCCAATTCGTGCAGGTAGGTCCAAGTGAAGATGCCGGAATCGTGGCCGTCATCAAATGCGATTTTGAGCGCATAGTTGCCCGACGGCGTCAATTGATCAATGCCAACGTCCTCTTTACCGACCTGCAGTACTTCCTGGCCCGGTCCATGACCGCGTACCTCGGCCGATGGTGAATAAACCCTCAGGTATTCGCAGGTCAGATTACATTCGAGCCCATCGTCAAAGTGCAGCTCCAAAACACGGCTACGCTGGTGCAGCTTTATTTCGGTGGGGCGTGGAGTCGCTGTGGATTTGTTCATATCACTCAATCCTACAGTATGTAGCGACTGAGGTCTTCATCCTGCGAAAGCTCACCCAGATATCTGTCTACGTAGTCGGTATCGACCAGTATTTCAGAACCGCCTTTGTCAGAGGCATCGAAGGATGCGTCGTCGAGCAACCTTTCAAGTACTGTGTGCAGCCGCCGCGCGCCGATATTTTCAGTACTTTCATTTACCCGCCAGGCGACTTCCGCAATCCGTTTGATACCATCGTCGCTAAACGTGAGCGTCACGTTCTCAGTGGCGAGTAGCGCTCTGTACTGCTCTGCCAGGGAAGCGTTTGGCTCGGTCAATATGCGCTCGAAGTCTTCGACGGTCAGTGCACTAAGCTCAACTCTAATGGGTAGTCGTCCCTGCAGTTCCGGTATCAGGTCTGAGGGTTTGGTTAAATGAAACGCGCCAGAGGCAATAAACAAAATGTGATCCGTTTTTACCATGCCGTATTTGGTACTGATGGTACAGCCTTCAATCAACGGCAAAAGATCCCGCTGAACTCCCTCACGCGATACATCGCCACCGCTGCCGCCCGCATCGGAACGTCTGGATACTTTGTCAATCTCATCGAGAAAAACAATACCGTTCTGCTCAACGTTTTCCACTGCAAGTTGCTTCAATTCGTCTTCATTAACCAGGCTTGCAGCCTCTTCATCAATGAGAAGCTGCAGTGCTTCTGATATTTTAAGTTTGCGAGTCTGTTTCTTTTCGCGACCGATATTTTCAAACATACCCTGTAACTGCTGGGTCATATCTTCCATACCGGGCGGTGTCATAATCTCTACCCCGACACCTGGCGCATTCAATTCAATTTCTATTTCAGTGTCGTTAAGGTCTCCTTCACGCAGCTTCTTGCGAAACTTCTGCCGAGTTTCAGATTCTTTGATTTCAGTATTATCACCACGCGCGGGTGGCAGAAGAATGTCCAGAATCTTTTCCTCTGCCGCATCTTCAGCGCGATGGCGGACTTTTTCTTTTTCAATCTCACGCGTTTGCTTTATTGCTGCATCGACCAAATCGCGAACAATCGATTCTACGTCGCGGCCTACGTATCCAACCTCTGTGAACTTGGTTGCCTCTACTTTGATAAAAGGCGCATTGGCGAGCTTTGCCAGCCGCCGCGAAATTTCTGTTTTACCGACTCCGGTCGGTCCAATCATCAATATATTTTTCGGTGTTATTTCATTGCGCAGATCAACGGATACCTGCTGACGCCGCCAGCGATTACGAAGTGCAATTGCTACGGCGCGTTTTGCATCGCTCTGCCCGACAATGTGCTTGTCGAGTTCCTGAACAATTTCGCGCGGGGTCATGGTGGACATGGATCGTTGCCTGTTTCTAAGATTATTGACACTTGGGAATAGTGTGAAATGAAGTTAATTTAAAATTCATCGAAAATGTGGTCTCGCGATCGGTGCCACTTACTCACGAGTTATTACTAACACGGCGTCAAACTTCACTTTCAAGAGTTTCGATAGTCAGATTGCCATTGGTATAAATACAAATATCAGCAGCGATACCAAGACTTTTCTCAACAATTTCACGGGCCGAAAGCTCGGTATGATCGAGCAACGCTCGAGCAGACGATTTTGCAAAGTCACCACCGGAACCGATAGCAATCAAACCATGCTCCGGCTCGATGACGTCACCGTTGCCGGAAATTACCAATGAACTTTTGCTATCCGCTACCGCCAGCAAAGCCTCGAGACGGCGCAACATTCTGTCAGTGCGCCAGTCTTTGGCCATTTCAACTGCGGCACGGGTTAAATTGCCACCATATTCTTCAAGCTTGCCCTCGAATCGCTCAAATAACGTAAATGCATCTGCGGTACCGCCGGCAAACCCGGCAAGCACCTGATCTCTGTACAGACGGCGTACCTTTCGGGCATTGCCCTTCATGATGGCATTGCCCAGAGTTACCTGGCCGTCGCCACCGATCACCACTTCTGCACCGCGTCGAACCGAGACAATGGTAGTACCCCGATATTGTTCCAAAACTCTTTCTCCTGAACTCGTCAAATTGCCAGTTTGGACTACACTCAAATAGGTGCTCGAACCGGTTTAGTTTAATCGACACATCGTGCCGTAATACCCCCACAGCGGCAATGCACCCATAGCGATATTTGGACTATACCAGCGAAGAAAATTCGCGGCACAGAGTGCTTAAGCTGAAAAAAACAAATAGTGGGAATCAAATTAGATATGTGGGAATACCATGGGCAAAATTCAAGATGCACTTACACGGTTAAACACCAGAGTGAGACCCTCGGCAAATCTCACTAAGCTGCTGCGCATACCGGCCCAGCATGAACATGAGAACTCGCCACTGCCTGTTGACGCGGCAAGCCTTAAAACCTGGCTGGTAGCCCAGAATTTTGTCAATAAAGGATTTACAAACAAAGATACGGACACAGGAGCGGCCTCTGCGAAATCACTGTTGCGGGCCCTGCAACACAGCAACCGCACAATCAGCACACCTGTGCAACGCCTGTTGATTATGGAGCAATACGAAAAGCCATTTGCAGTGGCGATGCAGAGCCTCGACACACAGTATCTGTATTTCGATTTCCCGCTTCAGGCATCTGCCGAAAAATCTTTTCAGCTTGCAGTCACACTATGTCAGGAAATGGCATACGGATATAAAATATCACTCGCAGACAGCACCCGGAGCGATGGATTATTCAGCAAGGAAAAGCTCAGTAAAGCAAAAAAAACATTAGCAATAAAAAATGCGCTTGAACACTTGTCACAGATGGTTCTGCGGCACAGCCAGGTGTATCGCGACTGGCCTAAAGATTGTTGGCGGGACATCAACACACTTGCAAGAGTAGCCATGCAGGAAGGCATCGCAGAAAGTATGGTCACCGACAGTAACAAAAGCACCTCAGACAAGTTCACTGTAAATGCCAGTATAAAGAATCAGTACGCAAGGCTTTGTGCACTGCAGATCATTGACCAAAAGCAATATCAACCAGAACAGCTACGAACGCTATTCACGCAATTGACAAAGCATGCTGCAGAGTTGGTATTCCACCACAAACCCCAGACCCCTGATCGAAAGAACCTTGTTGGGCAGAACTTGGGTGGGCAGACCCATAGTGTACAGACCTATAGCGAAAATCAGTACAGCGTTGGGGACGACAATCCACCGGCTTTAAGTGAATTTAGATACCACAAACAAAGCGACAGCGAGCTACTGTATTTTTCCCTTGATGCTCTGCTTAACAAAATTGACTCAATAGAGGAAAACAGCAAAGCTACCAGTATTCACCACCATTGCAAACGCAGTCGCACTGAATCCCGTGCTCCACGAGCAGGTACGATTACCGCCGCAAGCGGCTTAAAAGAAATTCATACACTGATTAATTTAGCGCCTCCGACAGAGAAAGCCGAATCACAGTTCACCGACATACGGCAGTTGCTGCAACTGGATAGTACTCACCCGTCGATTACACAAAGCAACACACTAAATTCAATTAATACCACAGACTTCGGTACCACATTCGAAGTAGAAAACGAGAGCCGCAACGGTTTCGGCCTTAAATGGACGGGCACTAAATCATGCAGACTTCAGAACGGTGAATTAATAGCGCACTGTTACCGTGGAAGTGACAACGAAACCAGCTGGCAATTATCGGTGGTACGGTGGCTCAATACCCAGGCTGACAACACGCTACGTCTTGGTGTCGAATCGATTTCCCGCCATGTAACCGCCGTTAATGTTGTGCGATTGGTTAGAGGTGAACAACAGCTGGAAAAACCACTGGAAGCCCTTTTGGTAAACTACCTGCCAATAGACAGCAAAGCAAAAATGCTTATCCTGCCGCAACACAGGTACCGGGCTGGAGAGACTGTCGGTTACCGCGATCAGGCCGGCTTTCATTTGGTGAAGCTAATTGAGAATGTCAACCTGGCGGGTAACTTTCAGTGCTTCGCGATTAGTTCTATTGAGCAAAAGCCGGTTCAATCTAATACACAGTCTGCTACTGATGTGGTAACTGACAACGAGACAGATTACCAGGCAGCCGTTTAGACGTTTCATAGCAGTCTTAACGAAGACTAATTACTGGCCTTCTTTTTACTGGTTGCTCTCGGATGTGAGCGTTCATACACGCGAGCCAGATGCTGAAAGTCCAGATGGGTATACACCTGTGTGGTGTTGATATCCGCGTGACCCAACAACTCCTGTACAGCACGCAAATCACCACTCGATTCCAACAGATGACTGGCAAAAGAATGTCTCAATAAATGCGGATATACATTGTGTGGAATGCCAGTCTTCGCAGCCAGCGTCTTCAGCCGTTGCTGAACGCTGCGTGCAGATAACCTGCTGCCACGGTTACTAATAAACAACGCGGTCTCGGTTGCCGCTCCTTTTTGAAGTTCAGCTCTTCTTGTTTTCCATTCACGCACCGCACTGAGAGCCTGCTTGCCCACAGGGAGATTACGCGCTTTAGAGCCCTTACCAATAACCCGCACCATACCGGTTTGCATATCGATGCTGTCGATATCGAGCTGTACTACTTCTGCCAAACGCAAACCGCATGAATAGATCAATTCGAACAACGCACGATCGCGAAGCAGCAAGGCATCATCACCCTTTAAGGCAAAAAGCCGCTGAATATCCTCTATTTGCAGAGTCTCCGGCAAGCTCTGATGATCTTTAGGCGCTGGCACATCTGCGACCGGATTGACTTCGATGTGTTTGTGTCTGATCAAATACCTGAACAATGACCGAACAGCAGATAGTCTGCGTGCCAGACTCCGACCGGACAAGCCATCACCATGCTGACGAGATATCACCGTGCGCATATTAAACGCGTTGGCACCAGCCCAGTCACAAATTTCAAGTTTAGTAAGATCCGCAGCAACCTCTTCAAGGTCACGTCGATAGTTGGAAACCGTATGCGGGGAGTATCTCTTTTCCACATGCAGATAGCTGCAGAAAACGTCAATTGCAACGTCAAAATCAACCGGGTTGCATGATGCAGCGCTGGCACGATTGGCCATGTTAGTCTGTCCAGACAGCCAGATCGGACAACCTAGTAGAACACTGCAAGCCGGGCACTTAACAAAGAACCAAAACGACTTAAGAAATCAGTACCCATGTGAGGCGCAAATCGTTCACGGTTGCAACTCGCCAGTGCCAGGTAACCAAACTCTTTATTGCTGCTTATTGTTTGGCCGTTCGCGGCATTTCTATAGTTACCCTTGTTGCCTGAAGCACCGCTGATAGGCTGTATTGATGTCTCGTCGGCAAGGCGAATTATCGCAATTGATCTAACCGCAGCCGCACTTTCAGGAAAAAACTGTTCAACACGGTTTGTTATAGGGTAGCCACAATACACTGATCGCCTTGTGTGCAAATCACCCATGGAAGCACAGAGTTTGTCGTCGACAAGCTTTACATAATCAGATAATCCCTCAAGACATGCCTCAACCACGTCATTTTTGCGAAGAATCGCACTACTCATTTCGCAACGAAGGCGTTTTAGCATGATTGATTTGGTAAAACTAAATATTTCATCAAGTGATCCGGCAGACATCAACCCCACTGAGTAGTCATGCAGCAACTCTGAAAGATGATCATTCTGTTGGGCAACATCAACAATTTCCGTCAGACGTTGCTGCAAATCATTGTATTGTTCACGCTGCACAAGCACCTGTCTTTCAACCAGAGAGACTGCACCACGTTGCTGGTGAGGTACTTCCAAATCCAGTAAAAGATGTGGGTTGCGCGCAAAGAAGTCAGGGCTATCACGCAAGAAGTCAGAAACATAAGCGTCTGCATCAAAAGCCTGTTCCTCTGCTGATGCGCTTTTTGTATTTATTATCATTTATTCCAGCCTACCCTCAAAAACCGTTTCACTCGGCCCGATCATTTCGATCTGAGCACTGTTATCTACCCATCTGACCTGCAGATCTCCACCGGCAAGCTGTACTTTTACCTGCCTGTCGAGCAGTCCCTGTACAATGCCAACCACTACCGCTGCACAGGCGCCGGTACCACAAGCCATCGTTTCACCGACGCCACGTTCAAACACTCGCAGTGCAATTTCAGATCGACTGTCAACCTGCATAAAACCTGCGTTCACACGATTCGGAAAACGCTCGTGGCGCTCAATGAGCTGACCAAGCCGTTGCACCTCTGCGTGCTGTACATCTTTAACCTGCGTTACCGCGTGGGGGTTACCTACCGAAACAACCCCGACTTCCAGTTTTTCTCCGTTGACATCAAGCTCATAACTGGTCGCTAAACCCGACGCTTCAAACGGCACTTGATCGGGCTCAAACAACGGAATTCCCATCCGCACCAACACACTGCTCTGATCAAGCACGGTCAGTTCCATTAGCCCGCCAGCCGTGGCTACTTTGATGTCCTTTTTGTCCGTCAGACCCCGCTCCGTTACATAGCGCGCGAAACAACGCGCACCATTACCGCAATTTTCAACTTCTCCACCATCGGCGTTAAAAATCCGATAGGTAAAATCCGCACCCGAGTCTCCAGGTGGTTCAACAACTAACAGCTGATCAAACCCGACACCGGTACGCCGATGCGCCAGATTGGAAATTTCGCCACTTGAGAGAACGAACGGTTTCTCCACGGCGTTGATAACAATAAAATCGTTACCCAGCCCGTGCATTTTGGTGAATTCAAAAGGCATCTAAGCCGCAATTCCCGACACTGTGTCGTCACTGTTTCTAGGCGGCAGATCTTAAAGTAAAAAATCACCTATAACGACTAGATAGTTGTTTTTTATACTTTTTGTAAGAATCCAACAAAAGTTGTTTGCGCACAGGTAAGACTTCTGTCCACTATCTATAGACCATGAATCAGAGTTTTGACGGCTTAACTGCTTTTGGTGGCGGATTTTTGACAGTAAGACGCTGAGGGAGACTTGA
>CAYLZS010000391.1:0-6454 GCA_964388065.1 uncultured Granulosicoccaceae bacterium | reverse complement strand
GCCCGGAGGCTGACCTCGATGTCTATATGATTATCAGGTTAGTTTTGTAGAATTAAATCTCCATTTGGCGCAATTAATACGTGGCCGATTATTTGAACTTTACAAAACTAACCTGACCCCTTATCTTCACATTGGAGCACTATCCGCAGTAGCAGCAATGCAACCGATAACCCGCCATTCAACAGTTCATTCGGGTCTCTAGACAAAGTTTCCGTCCACATAGGAAACGGCTTTCGAGCCGACACACTTAACTCCAATATCCATAACCAAAAGTTATCCTATACCCCTTTCACAACCTCTACAGAAAGCCCCTCAATACCCGATAAATTAAATAAGAGAACTAACAAAGCGGCATCAACATGAAAGGTATTGTTTTCAACTACCTTGGCGAAATGGTAGAAGAACAGTTTGGTCTGGAAGCATGGGACGGACTGTTACAGAGTACAGGGCTGGATGGTCAGTTTATTGCCACCGAGACTTATCCGGACGAACAACTGTTTGCATTGGTTGCTGCTGCGAGCGAAGCCACTGGTATTGACAGTAAAGATCTGATTCGTGCATTTGGTCGCTTTATGCTGCCAAACTTCAAAGCACAAAACCCGCAGTTCTTTGAAGGGCAAACCAGTTTAAAAGAATTTCTTTTGACCGTTGATCGGGTAATTCATGTGGAGGTTCGCAAACTTCACCCCGGTGCAGTGTTGCCTGAGTTTACCTATGAAGATGAAGCAGATTCAGAATTGACAATGCATTACAGCTCTCCCCGGAAACTGTGCTTTCTGGCAGAAGGGCTTATTGATGCTTCGGCGGAGCACTTTAATACAAAATACGAACTGGATCATACCCAGTGTATGCACGATGGTGCAGACCATTGCACGTTTAAATTGAAGATTCTCGATTAAATCAATGGACATCGAGGTACTGCAACGAGCCTACCAGAGGGAAAAGGAGCGGCGCAAACAAGCTGAACTGATGCTTGAGGAGAAATCTCGTGAGCTATATCTTAGCCACGAGAAGATTGCACAGTCCTATAAAGACCTCGAACAGACAAATACAGATCTTAAGAAAAAACAGGATGAGCTGGTACAGCTACTAAACGCATATGCTGCAGTAACCGGTGAGCTGCAACTCGCTGCAAAACTTCAGGAAGATTTGTTACCTGACCCAATAGCACTTACCACCCATGCGGCACTGGGGTATTTTCAACCGGCAAGCTTTGTCGCCGGAGATGCCTACGACTTTTTTATGTTGTCCGATCATGTTTTTGCTTTTTACATTATTGATGTGGAAGGCCATGGTGCTGCCTCGGCAATGACATCTTTTGCTATACACAGCCAGCTCAATCCAAAACTCGATGGCCTTTGTCGTCGAAACCTCGATAACAATAACAGTCATTCACAAGCGGTGTGCAGTGCTGTCAGTGAGCTTAACCAGGCATTTTACAATCCGACTGCGACCAATAAGTACTTTACAATGGTTTATGGCTTGCTCGATCTGCGCACTGGCACTGTTACCTGTTGCCAGGCCGGGCACCCTGCCCCAATACTGTGCTCGGCAGATGAATCACATGAAGTGGGTGATGGTGGGTTTCCGGTAGGATCACTACAAGACCCCGAGTACACATCGTTTGAACATAAAATGCTGCCCGGTGATCGACTGGCCATCTATTCAGACGGTGTGATTGAAAATTTCTCTGATCAAAAAGAACTGTTTGGTAAAAATCGTCTGCTTGATATTTTGACCAGTACTCGATCAGAATCACAACAACAATGTGTCGATTCACTGAAGACGGCTTTACAGGACTGGAACAGCAGTGATGAGTTTGCAGACGATGTTACTATGTTACTTATCGATTTTAGAAAAACCGTTTAGTTAACAGTGGTGGATGCGGCTCCGCCTTATACCACCCTACGTAGAGCCTGCTGGCCAGGACCCTCTAACGTCAGTCCAGACGATGTGCCATTAGCCTTCGGGTCAAGTTTCCTGCGTTGATGCCAGTCATCCGACTTGAACCATTGATCCGAACTGCATGTAGTCAATGTAGGGTGGATAAGCTTACGCATCCACCAAAAAGCCAGCAAAGGTGGATGCGGCTCCACCTTATACCACCCTACGTAGAGCCTGCTGGCCAGAACCCTCAAACGTCAGCACAGACGATGTGCCATTAACCTTCGGGTGAAGTTTTTTGCGTTGATGCAAATCGACCGATTTGAATCATTGGCCCAAGCTGTATGTAGCGCAGAGCTTCCAGCACAATTGCATTGGTATTGGCAGTAAGCGCTTTATTGCTTTTGCCGCTGGCCTCGTAAATACCTGCATACCAGCCATTGTCGGAAGAATAATTATCGGAAATACGATTGAACAGTTTCTGTGTGTAATCGGTATCATACAAGGCATACAATCCAATAGACGCCTTACTACTTAATGATCTGAATTCAGAAGCATCTTCACCCTTTTCAGTCACTGCATTCCAGGCCTTGCCGTCGGCAAACACAGTGTTGTAAACAAAGTACGGCGCCTGATCAATATTGTCTTCACTGACCGCCGTCATTATTCCGGTTTTTTTATAGCGTGCTTCCTGCGCCTGGTAGACTCTGTATGATAATGATCTGGAGTACCTGTCCCAGCCAAACTCTAGACCGTCGAGCACATACGGTTCAGAGACAACAAAATTCAATGCATCAAACTGATCCGGGGTACGAAGGTCAGTGCCTACTCGAACACCGTCTATATCTACATACTCAAAATGGCGACTGTAATCCAGCGCCTCTGACAAATCTATACCGTTTAGCAGTAACGATTTAGCCGCATACTCTTCGTAACCGAGCCGCCCCTCCTGCAGGTACAGCGTATTGCCCTGTTCATCGACATCTGCACCGATAAGCTCTGCATCTTTCACCAGCGCATCCAGCTGCCACTGTAACAACACTTTTTCAACTAACGGTGTGAACTCGGGGTATCTCCAGACATATACGTTGAACGGTACCATGATCCGCCCAATATCAATGGCCGACCAGCCCACCCCCCGTTCGGTTTGCTGGTTGGTATAGGTGGTCATGGACGCACTCAATGTACTGTAAGACTTATTCGGAAGCTTGTCTTCGAACAATGGCAACCCGGCCAGTGTTTCGAGTACCAGGCGGCTGCGCTGATCAAAATCATTCTTTGGAATCAGCTTAAGCTCGTATGCGGATATTAGAGCCAGAAGATAGGACGCAGTATCCCAAAGAGTGGCAGCGGTGTAGTTGTGTACAGAATTAACCAGCCCGTTGTCCTGTGTGTTGTTGTCAAAATACTTCCATGCAGTTTTAGCCATATCCAGCTCAAGGCTGCTTAGATTGCGCTGTTTTCTTAGCGGGATACTGGTATCAGAATCTATTTCGATTACATTGGCAGCAGTCATCATTTTCACTTTTCCAGGCTTCCACTGCTCAAGGCCGAATACTGTACCAAAAGCAAGCGTGATCCCGATCAAAAATACAATACTGCCTCTGGCTTTTTTTAAATTTTCGCTCAGCTGGCTCATGCTGCGTACCTCATCTCTGTCTCATCGTTATGCGGTGAGTCAGTGTTGTCGTCGGCCTTTAAATTAAGCGGTTTCCATAAGGCGGCATAGACGATACCACTCATTGCGATGACATTAAGCAATCCCCAGAAGGTATTCAGTAAGAGCCCGTCAAGACCGTAGCTGTGCACGCCCAGCAACTGCCTGATCCATGCGTACAACACCGCGCAGACAGTCAGTACAATCACGCCAATCTGTGGCCATACCAGATGCAAAAACAAACCTTCCTGTCGGCTTTTGGGTGTCACCGGAAAACTGATCTTCTCTCCGCGCAATACAGTCCACAACGCTTTTAGGTTAACCGGAAAAAAAGACAGATAGCTGTACTTGGATTTGGTGTTTGAGAAACCCCACAACGCCAGCATGGATCCAAGCTCAGACATAAACAAAAACGGGAATATATGTTTGTAAAACTCCAGTGAGTAGGCGCTGACCGGGGCTACTGCAAAAAACATATAAATGATCGGAGCGCTGAGAAATACCACATTCCAAAGCGCACCAAAGTAAGACCAAACGGTAGATCCATAAAGTAGTCTTTGGCGAATAGTCAGACCTTTGCGAAAAAGAAAATCATCATTCTTAACTATGTCGAGCGTACCGCCTGCATATTTGAATCTCTGAATTGTCCAGGACAACAAATCCTGTGGCGACAGCATTTTAGACTCAACGTCCGGGTGCAGTACAGACTTCCAGTTTCTGCCAGCGTCGGAATGCAACTCAATGGAGGTGTAAATATCTTCTGATACATGAAACTTGTAGGGTGTAAATTCCCGTCCAAGAAAACTCTGATTGGCGATGTGCTTTTTCACTGAACTGTCAGGGTCTGATTCACCCGTTATCTCACCCAGCTTTCTTTCTCGCTCATCAATGTCACGAGCGACAGCGCTGCCGAAATTAACCAGCGCGGTTCGCATAACTGCTTCTCTGCGATGCACCGAACCGGCACCACAACAAAAAGACGCATTGGCCCAGTTACGGCGGCGCAATATCACGTCATAGAACATTTTGGGGTCGTTAACAAAAGGGTCTTCGCCTATCTTAACGTCACCAAATAGTCGGGTAATGATGCGCCCAGCGACTCGACCGGGAGCACCCAGCCGTCGCAGTACATCGTTCAGCGGCTGAGCGTCTGGTATATCAAAAAACCATTGTGGTGTTTGCACCCAGGCAACATCCGGGTCGGTAAAGTAACCAAGTGTGTTGATCAGAAAATCCGGGAACGGTCGAGTATCTGCATCGCAAATAACAATGAAGTCTCCACTGGTCTGCTCCATGGCATTACGTAAATTGCCAGCCTTAAAACCAATATTGTTGTCGCGACAAATGTAGTTACAGCCGAGCTCATGAGCCAGCTCACGCATTGCCGGTCGATTGCCATCATCCAGCACATGAATGGTCATTTTCATATCATGTGGATAATGAAGTTTTGCAGCATCTTCAAGACTAAGACGAACCAGTGATGGCTCTTCATCGTAAGTCGGAAAATAGACATCGACGGCAATCGGACGCGCCTGCTGTTGAGCGGCTTCGCTTTCTGGCAGGCACTCCTGTATTAGAGCTGGAGGCGGTTTTTTTGGCGTATCAGCCACATGCCAGATATTAAATATATACAGCAACAAACCGATATAGGCGCCAGTTTCAGCCAGCGCAAGCGGAATGGCAAACCACAGTGCATCGAAGTTTAGTGAGGAAGTCCAGCGCCATTGTAAATACCAGGCACCAGTCACCACTGCTATGAGCAAACAAATCTGCGCAAGAGAATGTACAAACGGATTAAGCTCTGCCGGAGCAGGTGGTCTGCGGTCTTCATACTGCCGAAAATAGGGAACCGACTCATCCACAACTCATTACACCGCTACTGATGTGAGATCAAAAGTCAGCTCATAGAGATTTGTCTGGTTAGATCTTCGATAACTAATCCTGTCACAGGCAGACTTAATTAACTGCATGCCCCAACCTGATTCCGGCAGATCAGCAACGCCGATATCAAGCGTTGGCATGGAGACAGTTTCGTCGGTATAGAGCTTAGCCAGTTCACTGCCCAGTGCATCACCTCGATCAGAAACAACGACAGCGAGAGATGCCTCAGTCAGCCTGACATGAATCGTGATCCAGGAATCTGAAGGCAAATTCGCAGAGTAGTTAATTATATTATTGAGCAACTCAACGACCGCGAGCTCAAGCTGGCTGACCGACAATTCAGATTCAATATTTGCAATGGAGCACAGGTTTCGCAACAGTTTTCCGACTGTTGGAATCTGTTCTTTTTCATGCTTTATAGCTAACTTAATGTTCATGGTCTGCTCCCGGCCTGTAGCAATAAATATTTTGATGATCAGGCAGCGCGCTTTTGGATACAGGCATCGAGGTCATCATTGATTTCAAATATCCTGTCCATGTGAGTCAGCGTGAATACTTCCTTGACGTTGTCACACACATTGCACAGCAGCATGCCACCAGTATCCTGTGTCGCTTTGTAGCAACCGATAATTGCGCCAAGGCCGCTACTGTCCATGAATTCGATTTCCACCAAATCAATCACTATCTGCAAGCCGAGTTGCTCGGATAGCTCAAGCACGATCTGGCGAAACTCTGGTGCTGCGATAGAGTCGAGACGCGTGGCGTTTGGACGGACAACAGCGTAGTTGTCGAAAATTTCTTGCTCAAAATTCATTCTGAACCGGCCTGTGTAAACCAATATGAATACACTTCAGAACGGATGAAGAATCTGGCCCTTTAGATTTTAAAGGGCAATGCAATTGCAAACTTTTGCAGATCCAGCAAATGACGATCTTTGTATAACTTTTAGTATTACAAAGGTCAATATTTGATTACTTGTATAACAACTATTTATTCGCACTTCACTTAAAAGCAACTTGTAACGGCACTAAC
>CAYLZS010000390.1:0-3747 GCA_964388065.1 uncultured Granulosicoccaceae bacterium | reverse complement strand
CAATGCCGGGTACGAACAGGGATGGTGTAACTCTGGGATATCTCACAACAGAATTTAGTCCGCCACTCGCCAACAGTAATTTAGGCTCAATATCGATCATTTCTTGAAATTCATCGATGACTGCTGCTGGTATTCTTCTTTTCGCCGGTATTCGACCTTCCTTATGACCGTGCAGAACATAATGTTCGAGCACAAGTGACATTTCTTTAAGGTCAGGATATTTTTGCCTATAAAAAACGGGAACAAAAACCGCACTGGCTTTCACAAGTGCTGTGTGCTCTAACCGTACATAGGCAAATATTGGCGTCTCACCTTCCTTAATATATTTGTAGAAATTTTCAACAAAATAATCATGATCAAACCACGGATTCGGATTATGTTTTTGTTTTATTCCGCTTCTAATAAAGTATTTAAACGCCTCATCATTTGAAAGTTTCTCCAATGAATATTTTCTTCGATAGTACTGCGGGATGAAAATATTTTCCAAATGACGCAGATAAGGGTAAATCTCGACACAGAAATCCACAACCTTCTCCAGTCGCGCATAACTATGTTTGCTTTTTTTCTCTTTGCTAAAACGCTCCAGTGATTTCCTGGCACCCTGAACATCATTACAACGAATTTGAGCCAAAACTCTACGTCGATGATCTTTCACTACCTCTTGTTCTAAATCGATCGATTCGCCATACAATTTCGCTGCGTATTCCCACATCTGGTTTCTATACAAATGATCTGCAACAGCAGAAAACTCGGCAGCTCTCTTCTTTTTGTCTTCAAACTCGTCTCTTATTATTGACACTAATTTGGTGCATAAGATATCCGGATCTGTTGAGTACTTAATTAGTCTCGCCGCTCTACAGGCCAACTCACTGGAGTATTCTGCTTCAAGAGCGTGACAAAAATATTTTTGTGTACCTGAAACATCTTTTTGCTTCTCCAGTACGTTTGCGTAGCCAACATAAATCCAGTATGGGATATTGTCGTGGGAAACTAACCTGGAATATACATCCGCTGCGGAGTCGTAATCTCCAATTTCCTTATACGCTTCTCCCAACATACCAGCTATCAGGAGATTTTCATTCCAGACCTCAGACGCAGCTTTAGTCAATTCTATTAGAGCACTAAAATTTTTTTCCTGTTTTAATTTTGTCGCTTGCTCTATCACTTCCGCAGAATCTTCTAACGAATTATTTATGTTGTTATCTTTTTGCATTGATTTAAATTCTTACGTGGCTACTACTAGTTTTTCTTAAACTCAGAAAAATAACGCGAATACCCAGAAACGTTTAAGCAGCAATTTTTTTATCTAACTCGATCAAATTTCGAAAATATAGAATTGTTTTATCCAGACCTTCATCCAATTCAATTCGTGGCTCCCAGCCTAAAACTGCTTTAGCTTTCGAGATATCCGGTTTTCTTTGCATTGGATCATTCATTGGCAGTGGTTTAAAAACTGTTTTAGATCCGGTTTGTACTTTTCGCTGTACAAGCTCTGCAAGCTGAAGCATGGTGAACTCAGTTGGATTACCAATATTCACTGGACCAACGACATCATCATCTGTATTCATCATACGAACAATCGCTTCGATCAAGTCGTTAACAAAGCAAAATGACCTTGTTTGGCTTCCATCGCCAAATATTGTGATATCTTCACCAAGCAGAGCCTGGACTATAAAATTGGAAACCACTCTTCCATCATTCGGATGCATACGCGGGCCGTACGTATTAAAAATTCGCACCACTTTTGTATTCACAAAAGTGTTGGCGGTGATAATCAAAAAACAATGTCTCAGCACAACGTTTTCCTTCGTCATAACATGACCGCGGCCCAATAGGATTGACATTACCCCAATAGCTTTCCTCTTGAGGATGCACTGCCGGGTCACCGTATACTTCGCTCGTTGATGCCTGGAGTATTTTCGCACCGGTACGCTTTGCCAGACCGAGCATATTAATCGCACCGTGAACACTGGTCTTGGTGGTTTGCACCGGATCATGTTGATAATGAACTGGAGAAGCCGGACACGCCATGTTATAAATTTCGTCTACTTCCAAATACAATGGAAACGTCACATCATGACGAATAAACTCAAAAGATGGATGACCTATCAGGTGTTGTATGTTCTGCTTCGTACTTGAATAGAAATTATCAACACATATCACCTCATGACCTTCCATTAGAAAGCGGTCACAGAGATGCGAGCCAAGAAAACCTGCCCCGCCGGTGACCAAAATTCTTTTGGCAGTGGCGTTTAATAAACGAGCGTCGTTTGCCTGAGTGCGGCTGATAGACATGCAGTGACCTAGTGTTGATAGATCAATAGACTTCGCAAAGGATGTACCAAAAACTTAATTTGTTATCCTCACTTTTTCCCACTCCATTTATGAATTGTCAATACTATGGCATCGCGCTTTGCCCGTTTCTTGCATTTTCACGTCCTCTTATCAAAACCAATTGCCAATAGCACTTGAATCGGACCGAACCAGCAATGATCAGATGTATTGCCCAGCAAGCATGCGTACTGTTTTTAGTATTAGCATCGTTTACAACCTCCGCTGACACCATTCAGATTCCCTTAAGCGGTGTCGGTGAAGTTCCGTCACTTGATGGCCTTAGTATTAATCCATCACTGTTGGAAAATGGTGAGATAGAAATCGGAACAGAAAAAGTACATGAATTTTCCATAAGCCATACAGGTGATGCGGGTGCGCAAAATATTGATATTTTGTCTGTAGAGGTCGGCGGACAGGACTCTTATGATTTCGTCTCTGAGACTATGTAGGCTACAACACCCTGGAAGCTGGCCAGGCATTCAGTTTTTCGGTAACTTTCAGCCCGGTGACCATCGGGTACAAAAAGGCGTTTTTGCGCCTGGAGCATTCCGGTGAAAACTCTCCGCACCTGATACTTTTGACGGGTGTCGGCATCGATGTGCCGGCTAGTGAGTTAAAAATTACCGATAACGATCTTGAGTTTGGCACTATAGAAGTGGACAAAACCGCCAACAAAACACTTACGCTAACCAACAGCGGTGGTAACGGCTACCCGGCAATCAATATATTTAACGTACTTATTACCGATGACAATACGAACTCATTTTCGAGCGACTTCGGCAACACAATTACATTAAACCCAGGGCAGTCAGCAAAGATCGTCACTAATATGACGTCTACAATTGCCGGACAAAAAGAGGCACAACTCAGCATTGAGCACGACGGATCAAACCCCACTTTAAGAGTCGACCTGAAAGGTACAGTGGAACTGGCACCGGAGCCGGAGCCAGAAGACCCGGTCGACAATCCTAACCTCGTTACACCAACCCCTGGTGGACTCACAGCCCCGGACTTCCTCAATACCAAACTGCAGAATGCTAATCCCAAAAATCCTACGTCGCTGCAAATAGGTCCGAATGGAAATTTATACGTGGCGGAGCGCGACGGCTACATCTGGGAATACGAAGTCACAAGAACCAATACCTACTCGGTCACTAATTCCGATAAGATAGGACTGGTTCAGAGCATGCAGAACCACAACGATGACGGCAGTGTAAACAACAATGTCAAAGGTCGACTGATCACAGGGATTTTGGTTGTGGGTACTGCCAACAAGCCTGAGATTTTTGTCGCCTCAGCCGACCCGCGTCAGGCCGCCGGACCCTCAGGTAATGACTCAAACCTTGACACAAACTCCGTCATCATTTCAAAGCTCACCAAAAACGGTAACAACTGGAGCAAGGATGATCTGGT
>CAYLZS010000389.1:0-6516 GCA_964388065.1 uncultured Granulosicoccaceae bacterium | reverse complement strand
TCGTGATCCCACGTTTAAGTGAGGTTTTTGCCGTCGCTTGACAGCACCACTCGCAGTAAGTCACCGCTGAGAAATTGTTCTACATTGAGTGCTTTGGGCGCAGGACAGTCGAAAACATAGTGCGCTTCCAGTAACACGCTGCCACGCTTGAGTGACTCGTGCTGCATAGCGCCAACGGATACCTGGCCAAATCCTCCGGAGATGATTTGCTCCATCGCGGTTTGTACAAACGGGTGTTCCCAGGTGAGAAACTGTACGTCTTCTCTTGCCAGGGCTATGGGCCGGCGGAAGGTAATTGTTGCACCGTCTTCATTGAGCCCTGGAAACTCGGTTACCGCCATGTGTTCACCAGGTTTAATAATGAAAGAGTGTGTTGACTGATCTTCGATATCAACACCGAGATTATCGAGCGCCTGATCCATATACCTTTGTAAAACATTTTCGGTATCAAAGAGATCAATCTCTGTAATCAGTTCTTCAGAGATACTTTCTTTGTGCGAACTTAGCTCCAGTAGTCGGTCGCGACCCTGTTCGATTTTCTCTCGGTGTTTTTGCGCCAGCACACTCGCATCATCAACCAGTGCATTGATATCTTCTTCACCGACAATGGCATTGTTGAATCGGTCGATGAGTTCCGCTTTAACTGATTCACCTACCTGACAGGTTTGTTCGAATGCGTTTAATCCTTCGTGGTACCAGCGCTGCAGGAATGCGTCTTTTGATGCTTTAACCCCTTCAGTTGATTTAACATAGGGCACAAGGATTTTAATTTCCTGACTCTGGCCAATGCGATCCAGTCGGCCAATGCGCTGTTCGAGCAGATCGGCGTTGTCCGGCAGATCAACCAGTATCATTTGATGCAGGAACTGGAAGTTTCTGCCTTCACTTCCGATCTCTGAACAAATAAGTATCGGGCTGCCGGATTCATCATCAGCAAAGTATTCTGCTGCGCGATCGCGTTCTACAATCGACATTTCTTCATGAAACACGGCGGCATAAATGCCAAACTTGCTGCGCAGAGATTCATTCAGCATTTCAACCCGTTCAACTGACTTGCATATCAGCAGCAGTTTTTCCGGTGCAACCTCAGTGATTTTGTCTGCCACCCAGTCGATCAATCCGTCGCTGTCACTAATGACGGTGGGTTCGAATATTCTGTCAGGGAAGCCTGTGACTGCACGACGGGTGTTGCGAAACATGACACGCCCGGTGCCGTGGTAGTCAATGAGTGCATTGACTGTTTGCGCCGGGTCGCTTTTTTGTTCATCCGAGAGATCCAGTGAGTCGATCATTTTTTGTTGATCTGCACTAAGCGTCTTTTCTTTTTCTATTGCGGTGGCAATATCTGCAAGTGCCCGGTAGTTTGCTTCTTCTTCTCTGAATTTTTCAAAGTCTGTGAAGCGGTGCGGGTCGAGCAATTGTAATCGTGCAAAGTGACCCTGGTGGCCCATTTGCTCCGGGGTTGCGGTTAATAACAGGAGTGACGGTATGACTTCTGCCAGTTCTGCAATGCAATCGTAGCCGGGTGTATCTGCTGCCTGGTCAGGGGTTTCGAGATGATGTGCTTCATCGACAATTAAGGTGTCCCAGCCGGCGTCCAGTGCATGGGCTTCGATTTGCGGGTCAGATAGCAGCACCGGCAGTGTGGTGAGCACCAGTTGCCGGTCAAGAAACGGGTTGCCGTCAGTTGCGGACATTAGCGATTCTTCGTACATCAGTTCATCGACAATACTAAACTTGAGATTGAAGCGCCGCTTCATCTCAACCAACCACTGATGCAGCAGTGGCTCCGGGACAATAACCAGCACGCGGGATATTTGATCACGTACCAGCTGACTGTGTATGACCAAACCGGCTTCGATGGTTTTACCCAGCCCGACCTCGTCTGCCAGCAGCACTCTTGGCTGTATTCGCGAGGCGACTTCATTGGCAATGTAGAGCTGATGGGGAATCAGGTCGACTCTGGCGCCACACAATCCGTTAACCGGGGTACGCGCCAGTCGCTGCTCTGCTTCACGCGTTGAAAGGCGGATGTGGTAGCGTCGTTCACGATCAAACTGGCCGTTAAAGAGTTTGTCTGACGGGCGATTGAACTGCATAAAGTTGTCGAGCTGCGTTTCGCTAAGCGTTGCTCGGGTTCCGCTATCTGTAACGCCGTGGTAGGCGAGCAAGCCGTCAATCTCTTCAACATCGTTGACAATAATGCTGCTGTCGTCCGAGCCTGTGATGCGGTCACCCGGGCCAAACCGGACGCGGGTAAGTGGCGCAGATTCTGATGAGTAAGTACGTATTTCACCACTGGCCATGTAGACGATGGTGACCAGTCGGTGCTCGGTTTTCAGTATGGTACCAAGGCCAAGATCGTTTTCTGTGTCGCTTATCCAGCGCTGGCCGGGGATGAAACTCTGCATCTAATAGTTTTTCTTTTTTCGTGCCTGATGGGAGGCTCGATTGTAATCGCTAATGGCTGAGCTTTCCATGAGCTTTCCATGTGTCATTAAACCGTTAATCCGACAACTTACGGTCTGACGAGCCGGAATCTCTGCGGCTGTGATCTATGGTAAACGGTAAAAATATCTGCGCGAATCAGAAAGCGCTTAGCTGAAAGTATCCTTAAACTGATCTCTGAGCATATTTTTCTGCACCTTGCCCATCGTGTTTCGCGGCAGCGCATCCAACAAAATGTACTCTTTCGGCTGTTTGAATTTTGCCAATGCCTCAGAGGCTGCTGCTTTGACCGAGCGTAAGTCAATGGAGTGATTTGCTTTGGCCACCAGCACCGCAACAACTCCCTCGCCGAAATCTGCATGCGGAGCCGCAACCACCGCTGATTCAAGTACACCTGGCTGGTCGTCGAGAATCAGTTCGATTTCTTTTGGATAAACATTGAAACCGCCTGAAATGATCAGGTCTTTATCGCGACCGACAATATGCAGATAGCCATCTGCATCGCGCTTTGCCAGATCACCTGTGATAAAGAATCCGTCCGGCTTGAATTCCTGTGCAGTTTTTTCAGGCATTTGCCAATAACCTTTGAATACGTTTTCTCCGCGCACTTCAAGCACACCGATTTCGTCAGTGGATTTTGACTCGCCGGTTTCCGGATCGACCACGCGGGCTTCAACGCCAGGTAGCTCAAAACCGACAGTGCCTGCTTTTCTTTCCCCGTCGTACGGGTTGGATGTATTCATATTGGTTTCTGTCATTCCATAACGTTCCAGAATACGCTGCCCGGTACGCGACTCGAATTCTTCGTGAGTTTCTGCAAGTAATGGCGCACTGCCGGAGATAAACAATCGCATGTGACTGACCAGATCGCGGGTCAATCGATCATCTGACAGCAACCGGGTATAAAATGTCGGTACACCCATCATGGTTGTCGATTGCGGCAGGTACTCAATGAAGTCGTCGTTGTTAAATGCAGCAAGGAAGTTGAAGCTGCCACCAACTAATAAAAGTGTATTGGTGGCAACGAATAATCCGTGGGTATGGTAAATAGGCAAACCGTGCAACAGAACATCTGTCTCGGTGAACTGCCAGTAGTCTTGCAGGGTTACCGCATTCGACAACAAATTTTGATGAGACAGCATGGCACCTTTTGATCTGCCGGTGGTGCCTGATGTGTACAGAATAGCAGCCAGGTCGTCAATGGCTCTCGGCTGAGCGTTGGTTGCCGGGGCAAGAGGTTTGGCTTTGTCGGTGAACGAGCCGGTACCGTCGCTGTTCAGTGTAAGAAATTGGCAATTGTGAGAATCGGCAATGGACTGTAGTTTCGCCTCTGATGATGCGTCACCGACCATCAATGCCGGCCTGGCATCACCGATAAAGTACTCGACTTCAGTTGGGGTGTAGGCAGTATTGAGAGGCAGAAAGACGCAACCGTGTTGCACGCACCCGACGTACAGTGCAATTGCCTCCGGTGATTTATGCACCTGCACTGCGACCCGATCACCAGGTTTAGCGCCGATTAACGCTAATAGTGCAGCATAGCGGCCCGCGGTTTCGAGCAGATCCTGGTAGCTCCAATCGGGTCTGTCTTTCAAATGCAGCAGCGTTTTAGAGCGATTTTTGTGCGGCGCAATCAGCGCGTCGTAAAGCGTGTTAGCCATGCAGTGTAAATTCCCTACCGGATCATCGTGATCAATCGGTGGTAGCCTGCATTATTCCTGAGGATTTGTCGATCCGGTAAAGAGATCCGCCTGCGATTTTTTTCACCAGCTACCGCCAGGCAAATTTGAATATCCGGTGAGTAGTGCTGGTGCTGCCACGGATTTTTTCGCCACAATATTGTTTAGCCTATTGTTAGACAAGCTATCTAAATAACTACATATAGTCGGCAAAAGATCGCGTACTTGGGTGGTCCGCAGTAGCGCCTGTTTCTGGATGGGCACTAGCTAAAAATTGATCAGACCAATTGTTGATTGGGAAGTAAGACTTAGCGGATAAGAGTGTCGTGGAATGGAGGAGGTCGGGTTTACAAAAAACCCGACGGGTGTTCGAGTCTGTTAACCCTTATGACTGAGGTCTTCTCGCGATGATCGCAAGGCACACAAATGATAAGGCGATGCAGGCAATTACGGTCACTTCTGATCCTTGAAAAACGCTGTCTCGACAGGGGTGGACGATATACGAATTGCGCTTTCAGATCAGGTCATTCGCCTCTATGTTGCCGTTGTTTGCATTCAACTCTGTTCAGCTGTTTGTAAGTTATCGAAATGTGTTACCTATGTCTCAGCCGTAGTGTGTATTCAAGCACAGCTTGTGAGTTTAACCAGTGGAAACACTTAACCATAAAACTTTACTGTGAAACCTCGCTGTGAAACTCGGACCGTCTGTATACTGTGAAATTGCCTGATCAACGGGCCAGTTACTTTTCTATGTTAGCCGGTCTCGTCAGAGTACTCTCGTTCAGCCTGTAATTTGACTTTTACCTGGCTGGCATCGATGTGACGACGGCCAACTTCTATCTCTGCAGACTCGCTTTGTTCGCAGGCTGCAATGACGCTTGCCAGCTGACGACAGAACCGCAATACGAATTGTTGTTGTATCTGGCTAAGGCCACTGGTGTTGTCGCTATCCGGATTTGCCGTCGAGTTGCTGGCGGACACATTAGCTGGTCTGTTTCTTTCGCTCTTATCGTCACGATCTATACGACTATCGCTGCAACCAACGACTGGCTCTTTGGCAACAGCGTTATGGTGATAGCCTTTAGCGCTGGATTCATTAATTTGCTGCGCGCTATTTTGCTTCTCCTGTAACGATTGTATTTCATTATTTTTATGGTTTTTGACTGCGTACTTTTTGTGGTCATCCGGGGGTGGAGTGTTTTTGGTGTTCATAGCCATTCTCTATGTAATGGCTGCACTGACAGTTACAGGCTAACACAAATACTGTATAAATAAACAGTGCTCTAATTGCTTATGGCTGTATTGTTACATTTTGTGGACTGGTTGATTCATTCTGTCACGGCATTTGTATTGGATAATTAATAAAAAAGATTCACATAATTGTGAGCGGTTGAATTTGAGAACGTGGGTGTTTCAACAAGCAGGACTTTCTGATGGCAGATCCGATGTGAGTTAGTACTGGACTTGCCGGGTTGAAAGGCAGGATGTTGATTTCATCGATAAGGATATCGAAACAGCAGTAAAACTTAGAAGGCAAAGACCTTCAATCTGGAAAAACTCAAACGGCGTCATTACAGTGACGCCGTTTTTTTCTCGGAGACCCTCTGTTGCCTGGCTCCCCCTGAAGAGCAAACAAACCAAAACCGGTAAGTATGAATTGCGTCTGTGGTTCGGCACTGTGTGTAGAATGTCAGCAGGGTCTTGTATTTGGAAAGTTATGACATCAGCCACACCAGATAACCACGCGCTTGCCAGTCTCGCGCTTGAAAGAATCAAAGTAACACTGTGTGGCCCTCATCTGATTGCCACGCTGGATCACGCACCAACCAAAAATGCATTGACTGATCAGCTGATGCACGAGCTTAATTTGCTGCTTGATACCACTGCCACTGACCTTACTATCAGATCCCTGGTGCTGCGTGGTGCCAATGGCGTATTTTGCGCCGGCGCTGATTTAAAAGCGGCACTTGAAAGAATGAATGAACCGGTTAATGAATCTGACCCGGTGGCCACAATGAATCGCAGTGTCGGCGATTTATACCTCAAGCTTAGCCAGTATCCGAAAGCGGTTGTCGCAGTTGTTGAAGGGCCGGCGTTTGGTGGCGGCTTTGGTATGGCGTGTTGTGCAGATATTGTCATCGTTGGTGAAAAAGCACTGTTTGCATTGTCTGAGACTTCACTTGGATTGCCCCCGGGACAAATCGCGCCGTATGTTGTCGCAAGAATTGGCGAGAGTGGTGCACGGCGGCTGGCGCTAAGTGGCATGCGTGTGAATGCTGAAGAGGCCTTGCGAATCGGGCTTGCCGATCAATACAACACAGCAGATAACATTGAATCGGAGCTTATAAAGGTTCTAAACATGATAGGCAAATGTGCGCCTGAGGCGAAT
>CAYLZS010000388.1:0-5817 GCA_964388065.1 uncultured Granulosicoccaceae bacterium | reverse complement strand
TAGCCAAGAAGTACCGGGCTACTTGGGAAACATTGCACTGGTACTGTACTGCGATGCCTCGCAATGCAGGATGCCTCTAAGGGCGGTCGATAAACAGGTTACGGTTAATGCAGCCTGGCCACGTGTGACGAATACTGCACGCAACGATGAACTCACAGGCTCCGAGGTGATGGAAATGACAACAAAAATCCATGATTTCCTTTCCCCGCTTACCTCTTTGAATCCCGGCTGATGTGCCGACTTAAAGCAGAACCCATTTGAGCAGGTAAGCCACAACACCCAGTATAAATACCCCCAGCAACCAGATACCC
The DNA here is from genome assembly GCA_964388065.1 of uncultured Granulosicoccaceae bacterium. GTDB lineage: Bacteria > Pseudomonadota > Gammaproteobacteria > Granulosicoccales > Granulosicoccaceae. The sequence continues at coordinate 5,506 of CAYLZS010000388.1, read as the reverse complement.
GCAAACCACAATAATCGACTGGTAGTGTTATCGCTATTCACTAGTGATATCCCTCAGATGGATCAATTTTTCCCCTGAACACCCAGTAAGCATACGCGGTATAGCCAAGAATAAGAGGTATTAATACCACCGTGCCGTATAGCGCAAAAAGCAGACTCTCAGTCGGTGCAGCTGCCTCCTGAATAGTCAGAGACGGGGGAATTATATTCGGGTAAAAGCCAATGACTATACCGATAAAGCACAGTGTAAAAAGCGCCAGTGAGGCAAGGAACGGTGAGTAGTCGCTTTTATTTTTCAGGCCGGTAAAAAGATTCCACGCTGCACAAAAAACCAGCGCCGGTACTATTCCTGTGAACACCGATGTTGGCAGTGAAAACCACCTTTTAAAATAAGCCGCATCCAGAAACGGAGTTATTACACTGACAACCCCAACAAAAGCCAGTGTGGCAATTGCCAGCCACCAGGCAGCCTTTCGCATTTTGTCCTGCAGCGGGCCGTCGGTTTTCATCACCAGCCAGGTAGCACCAAGCAAGGCGTATCCCGCACAGACCCCGACACCAACCAGTATGGAGAATGGCGTTAACCAGTCCCACCAGCCGCCGGCGTAGGCTCTGTTTTCTATTTTTATCCCCTGCACCATGGCACCCAGCGCAATGCCTTGCGTAAAAGCCGCAAACAGAGAGCCTGCAAAAAACGAAAGATCCCAGATACCTTTGGTGCGCGTCGCACGCCATCGATATTCAAATGCAACACCTCTGAATACCAGCGCCAGCAGCATGATAATTAACGGCATATACAACGCAGGCAGCAGTGTCGCATACGCCAGCGGGAAAACCGCAAATAATCCGCCGCCGCCCATAACCAGCCAGGTCTCGTTGCCATCCCATATAGGGGCCACGGAGTTCATCATGACGTCTTTATGAGACTCACTGCCCGCATACGGAAACAGGATACCGACACCAAGATCAAAGCCGTCAAGAATCACATAGACAAGCACCGAGAAACCAATGATACCCGCCCAGATAAATGGCAGATCGATTGTCATCACTTATCTCCCCGAGCTGTGTTTACCGGAGGCTCGTTAATATGCGCAACGGGTGTCGGACCGGCTGTTCTGATCGGTCCTTCACGCAGGCGGATTTTCTGTTGTGATGGCGGCTTGCCCATCAATCGGAGTATGTAGAAAATACCTGCACCAAAAACAAAAAAATAAACAACAATGAATCCAATCAGTGATGCAGCCACTGCCGGTGCACTCACCGGGGCCAGCGAGTCTGCAGTGCGCAGCAAGCCGTAAACCGTGTATGGCTGGCGACCTACCTCCGTGGTTATCCAGCCGGCAAGTACCGCAATAAAACCCGATGGTGCCATCAGTAATACCAGTCGATGCAGCAGACGACTGTCAAACAATCGCTTTTTATATCGCGCCCACAGGCTGAACAGCCCCACTGCGAGCATCGCAAAGCCCAGTCCCACCATAATTCTGAAACTCCAGAACACTATGGCTACCGGAGGTTCTTCATCGTCCGGTATGGTGTCTAATCCGTCTAATGGCGCATTTAAGTCGTGTTTAAGTATCAGACTCGAGATCTTCGGAATTTTGATCGCATAATCAATACGCTTTTCCTCGGCATTTGGAATACCAAACAGATACAGCGGTGCGCCGTTAGGGTAGCTGTCGTAGTGACCTTCCATTGCCATCACCTTGACCGGCTGGTGTTCAAGCGTATTAATGCCGTGCAGATCACCTGCAATAATTTGTATAGGAGTAACAATCACAGCCATCCACATCGCCATAGAGAACATGGTTCTGGTGGCATCGCCTTGATGGTTGCGCAGCATATGCCACGCTCCAACTCCGCCCACTACAAATGCCACTGTCAGGAACGCGGCCAGACTCATGTGCACCAGCCGATACGGAAAAGAAGGATTAAAGACAATTTCCCACCAATTTTCAGGTACAAACTGCCCTGCCTCATTGATGCCGTATCCTGCGGGTGTCTGCATCCATGAGTTGACTGACAATATCCACGTTGCCGACATCAGCGTACCCACCGCTACCATCGCGGTGGCAAACATATGAAGGCCCGGTCCTACTCTGTCGCGACCAAATAGCATAATCCCCAGAAAGCCCGCTTCCAGAAAAAAAGCAGACAACACTTCATACGCCATTAGCGGTCCCAGTACCGGACCGGTTTTATCGGAAAACACACTCCAGTTGGTGCCGAACTGATAGGACATGACAATGCCCGACACCACTCCCATACCAAAGGCTATGGCAAATATCTTTTTCCAGTATTCAAATAACAGGCGAAAATGTGGCTCTTTGGTGTAAAGCCATAGTCCGTTCAATACCGCAAGATAGCTCGCAAGCCCAATTGAGAAAGCGGGAAAAATAATATGGAAAGACACGGTAAAAGCAAACTGTACGCGCGCCAGCGTCTCTGCAGTCAGGTTGTAGAACGTAATATCCATAACACTAGTCTTGCCTGTCTGATTTTTTCAGCCATTCCTGAGGTACACAGGCATATTTGAGGCTCAGGCATTGTTTCTCAAGGAGTTTTCAGTCATGAGTCTAGTGAATGAATTTCACTATTCAAGGTGCGTATTACCTGCGCGATCACCTGGATTTCACCTCCCGGGCAGGCACTTTTTTCGTTCCAGGGTCAGGGTCAACCGTGGCGGAAGCCGCATTGAAAGAGCCGTACATCCACGCAGGAATTACCATCGTTCTAAAGTAAATGAGTTCCGACCGATTGATACAATTGATACAAAATCAGCAATCCGTGACACCTGCCTGATACGTCCGAGACCTATTATCCTGCAACTATTGGAGAATACTGATGAATAAGGAGACCACAGTCCGAAACACCCGCGAGGTACGGCTGGCAGAAAAAGAACGACACAAGGAATTGCTTTTCAACGCCACCGATTTGCTAAACGTCTCCTGCATTATTTGGGATGCAGAACTCCGGATTGTCTACGGCAACCAGAGATGGTTTTCAGGCTATCGGTATTATTTGCGCGAAAATTGTCCATCCTCGGCAAGCGCTATTGATCTCATCCATCAGTTGGTTGAAGGCAACGTTATTGTAGTCCCCGATGGTGTAACAAACGAAACCTACAAAGAGCAGCTTTATGAAGCGATTCAGTTTCAGGCCAAGGGTTTCGGGGTTTTGCTCAAAGACGGACAAACAGTGGGTCTCTACACGCATTCGACTCCCGAAGGTGGGTGCATGACCTACTTTCGGGAGAACGAAACTTATGCCACGAAAGAAGCCACCCGTCAGATCAATCAATCAACACTTGCGCATTCGCGTTTAACCGAAGCCCTCGACTCGATTGACGAGGGCTTTATTCTTTATGATAAAAACAACCGGTTGATTCTCGCAAACCGCGCTATAAAAGAGCTGGTCCCGTCTTCCGCACACCTCATGACTTATGGACGTCCGCGTGAGGAAATCCTTTCCAGCTTATCAGAATGGGGCGAACTGATCGACGCAGATCAGCGCGAAGTGCAGGAATGGATCGAATACTGTAAAAACATACAGTCTGAAAACCGTTCTGATATTGGTCGCCAGTTTGAGTTAAAACGTAACGATGGACGGACTTTTTTGGCCTCGGCTGCACGAACCTCAGAAGGTGGTAGCACGGTTACCTGGAAAGACGTAACAGAGAGCAAAAAAACAGAGGAACGCGCGCGCGCGATTGTTATTGATGCTATGGAAGCACTCGACGAAGGCATCTGTCTTTACGACAAAGAACTGCGTTTTGAATTTTGCAATAAGAAATATGCGGAGTTGGCACTGGGTGGAATACAAAACGCACCTACCGCAGGAATGACGCGACAAGAAATATTCCGTCGATTTTTTGAAGATGGCTCCGTGCACCCTGCGTCTGAAATGAACATGACATCTGATGAATTCATTCAGTTCGGGCATGATGCCATCACAAACTACCGGAAAAACGTGCAATACAACAACACGCAAGGCCGAACCCTTGATACCTCATATCACGAAACCGGTTTAGGTGGATATCTGGCCTCGGTCAAAGACGTGACGGAACAGATCGCGCTACAGACTGAGCTCGATCAGCAACGTGAGATCGCCTATCAGAGTGAAAAACTATCAGCGATGGGAGAGTTGCTGGCAGGTGTTGCCCATGAATTAAACAATCCACTCTCAGTTGTCGTCGGCTATTCGATGATGATGCAGACTTCGGTTGAAGATCAATCTCTGAAAAAACAGGTCGATAACATAGCCCAGGCTGCAGACCGTTGCTCGCGTATTGTTAAAGCATTTTTGGCAATGGCGCGCCAGCGTCCGATGGAACTAACGCAGTGTTCTCTGAACGAAGCACTTCTCGCAGCACTTGATATTGTCGGCCATCGCCTGCGCAAATCCGAGATCGATGTAGAGATCAACCTGGACGAGAACTTACCGGATGTCGAGGCCGATGAGGATCAGATCATCCAGGTCATCAGTAACCTGCTGGTGAATGCCGAGAATGCATTGGAAGGCCATCCCGAGCCGCGCCGACTTATCCTTAAGTCGACCGTTGACCAAAACAAAAAGCATGCAGTTGTATCTATTGCCGACAGTGGTCCCGGAATACCAGCTGATGTGCAATCGCGAATTTTTGAACCGTTCTTTACCACCAAGGAAGTGGGTGAAGGGACCGGTATCGGGCTGGCTTTCTGCCACCGTGTTGTTAAATCACACGATGGCGAACTTACTGTGCACTCACAGATCGGAAAGGGCGCTGAGTTTCGCCTGTTGCTGCCATGCAAGTTGGGTATCGCTCTGAAGGAGTCAATAGCGATTGAACCGGTCAAATACAGCTCCGGACGGATTCTTGTTGTTGACGATGAAGCCGGAGTTGCTGATATGGTCACCGATATTTTATCCAATGCAGGATATGAGACTGAAAAGCGCTACGATTCCCGTGAGGCACTATCACTATTGCGTTCTGACTCTTTCGACGCTGTGCTAAGTGACATGCGCATGCCCGGTCTCGACGGCCCGGCACTTTACGCAGAACTTAAAAAAATGAACCCTGTGTTAGCATCGAAAATGGCTTTCATCACTGGCGATACATTATCTAAAGATGTAGCCGAGTTTCTGTCGGATACAGCACAACCCTATCTGGAAAAACCGGTAACACCAAACGAGCTGTTAATACTGGTATCCGGTCTTATCTCCCAGGACTAAAAGAATGACCGACTTACAAACAATCCTGATCTGCGACGATGAACCGGTTTTGCGGGAGATGGTTCGCGACTATCTGAGCGGCCGTGGTTACAAAATCGAAGAAGCTGAAAATCCGGCCGCTATGCGAGCCAAACTGGAGACAGAACTTCCTGATTTGATCATACTCGACATCAATATGCCCGGTGAAGATGGACTCACTGCCCTGCGAACATTGCGAATGGACCTGGACACACCCGTTATTATGCTAACCGCGGCTGACGAAGTCGTGGACCGCGTAATTGGTCTGGAAATGGGCG
>CAYLZS010000387.1:0-3902 GCA_964388065.1 uncultured Granulosicoccaceae bacterium | reverse complement strand
CGACTATACCGACCAGCCCCTGCCCGACGATACCGGCACCTAACAGGAACGGTCCGAGAATCATGCCACCACCAAAGACGGTTCCCGAGATCACGCCATAGACAATCGCAACGATAGAAAGACCGCGATAGCCGACGTTGTAGTTACGCTTTTTGAAAACACGGCGCAGCGGTATGGAAATTAGCAGAAAGCAGCCCATGACAATAGCAATGGCTTTGATCGGCAGATACAAATAGATCACCGCGCCGACAATAATGCCTGGCAAACCGGTGATCATAATCGCACGGTAGGCCTTCCAGTCAATCTGGTTGCGAAACAACAGTATCCGGTTCGAATTACTGATGATCATGGCGAGCGAGACTACAGGCACTACGGCACGTACACCGATTAGTGGCGCTAAACATACGGATAATAGCAGCGCGCCTGCAAACCCTGCGACCGAGTGAAAGAGTGCCGTTGAAAATGCAGCCAGCGCCACTAACACCAGAGTCATTGTGTCGAGCTGACCGAGCAGCGTTATTCCGGATTCCATAATCTGGTGTGGTGTCACATTTAAAGTGTTGAAATGAGAGTTTGATATTTGCTCGTCACACTCGGGTTATTCGGCACCTGAATCGTCAGACAAATCACTCTGCTCACGGGGAGCTGGAGTATGGTTAAATACATATGCGTTAAGGCAGGCTTCCTCGCCACCCAGCTCTTTTATACGTTTTCTTTGATCTGTAAAGCACTGTTTATTAACTGCCGCAGGATCACATATTGCCTTCAGTCTTTTCAAACCTTCAGCAAGCGCGTTGCACACTACCGGATCATTTAAGTTCCCGGCCGCCAGATTGTGCAATTCATCCGGATCGGTCTGTAGATTAAACAGCTGCGAATCGTGACCAACATAATGAACATACTTCCAGTTATTCCATCGCACCATAAAGGTCCCTGTCGTCGAACCACCGTCGTGATATTCACTGAAAATAGTGCGGTCAGTGTTATCAGGCATGTTGGCAACTTCACGAAGTGATATTCCCGGTAATAAACCGTTTGGTGATTCTTGGGTGATTCCGGTGACATCGACCGCTGTGGGGGCCAGATCAATCAATGATGTTCCGGTTTGTATTCTTTTTCCTGCAGGAATACCGGGGCCTGCTGCAATCATTGGAATGCCAGCTGATTGTTCGTACATAACCTGTTTTGTCCAGAACCCCTGATCACCCATCATATCGCCATGATCAGACACATACACTACGACGGTATTATCGGCTTGCCCGCTGTCTTGTAGTGCGCGCAGAACACGTCCAACGCAATCATCCATGAAACTTGTCAGTCCATAATATGCAGCCTTTGCTTCTCGCATTTTTTGTTCATCGAAATATCGATCATAGTCAAAAAACACGGCAATATTTTCAAGCTCACTGTGACTGGGCTTTTCATGAGTACCGTAACCGACAGGCAAATCAATGGTTGCCGGGTTATAAAGATTGTAAAAAGCTTCGGGACAGGTTAACGGGTAATGCGGGCTCACCAAAGATACAAACGCAGCCCATGACTGATCCTTTCGCTGGTCTGATTTTATCCATTCCTCTGTGGTTCGCGTGATGTCCAGATCATAGTTCGTGTAGCTACTGGAACCAATGCCTACATCGCGCGCCAGCTCAGAGGCAGAGTCATAGTCTGGTGTATTTTCCCGCAGTAAGCCAACAGCCCAGCCAACGCCACCAACCACATGCATTGGCAGGCACTCTTGTGTAAATCCGTTATCATCTTCACCGGAACGAAAGTGTAATTTTCCAATAGACGTCACTGGCACGCCCTGATCACGCAGTTGTGCCATCCAGCTGCGCCGCTTGCCGTCATACGGTGTTGCACTGTCCCAGTGCCTGATGTTGTGCACGTAGTCACCGCAAGCCAGACTTGCCCTGGCCGGCACACACATCGGCGAGGGCGTATAGGCATTTAGAAACGTTGTGCCACGGCGGGCCAGAGAATCGAGGTTCGGTGTTTTAACTAACGGGTGGCCCGTACAGCCCATAGCGTCTTTGCGGTGCTCATCCGAAATGATGATCAGCAGGTTTGAAGGTTCAGATTGTTGTGCATTCATAAAAGAGTAGCAGGACTCAAAATAATAAAAGAGTCAGGTGTGTTTTGAAGAGTTAGCCGGATACAATACCTTTATACTTTACAAAATGCACCTGACACCCATGTCGTTTTCAGGCGCAAAGATTCAAATGTACTAACAATCAGCAAAAAGGTACGTCTATGAAGCTGCAATTTCACCACATTAACTTCGTCTCTAAAAATGTCGACGACCTGCACGATTTTTACACTAATGTGCTGGGTTTGGATAACATGCCACAAGAGGACTTCCCTCGCACAGAGGAAACAGAAAACGGTGGTTATAGCGGCCAAATTCGTTTTGCCACGGAAGGTAAAATGCAAATGCATCTTGCCGAACGTGATCTCGATGTGGCATTCAATAATGGACAGGTGATCAATCCTGTTGATCGCGGGCATATTGCTTTCCGCACAGACGACCTGCCTGCATTGCTTGAAATTCTCGACAATAAGGGTATTCCCTATTCAGACTACGGAACTGCTTTTGCGAAAAACTGGCATCAGGTATTTTTTCAGGACCCGGAAGGAAATGTGATCGAGGTGCATCAGCAGGTCAATTGAGTCAGCGGGAAAGTGGCTGGCTAAATTTATCCCGACTCCCTTACCTGCGCCGAAGCATAAAATAAGGGGTCGACTATGTACCCAATGGAATCAACATGATCAGTTCGAAAATCAGAGCTGAGAAGAACGAAAAATTGTGTGTGTTACTGATCGACCTCTATAACTACCACTATTGTTTCCATCAATCGCACGGGAAGCAACGCCACCAAATCCGGTTGAAGATTGTACCGGAGATTCCAATACCAACTGCTGTGTTTGAGCCGTTGCATGATTTGTAAAAAATAAGGCAAACGCAAACAACAATGCCAGACTGGCCAACCTCAAAAGAGTTGAGAAGTGGGAAAAGGAGTTATTCACAGGCATCAAGCCGGAACTATGGAAGAATAATTGGTGCGGCACAGAGTTTATCTTTTGGAAGACAGAGGACATTCCTGAAGAATGATTTTGCGGCGTAATGCTAATTTACACGCAAGACATTATCAACCAAAGTTAAGATCACGATAGTAATACTGCATAACTTGTTACACACGCCTGCCCTTAAATATCACTATATGTCGCAGTGAATAAGCAGTGTCGAATTATCAGTCGCAGGGCAATAGCAAATATTGGAAAACAACGGGCTTCAATCTAACTGTAAATCTTCAGCCGTACTGCACTTGTGTACCAGTAAAATATTAATTATTAAAAATAATTGAAAGGACAATTCGTTAGATTGAAAGTGGGAACAGTTGTTTGCAATAGAATTGTTTACAACAACGGCTACTGTCAAGCAGCTTTGCGCCACTCATCACTAAATTTTTGAGTGTGCATCCACTCAGCGCAATCCAGCGCCGGCATTGGTTTGGAAAACAGGTATCCCTGCACACTACGGCAATTCATCTCGGCTAACATATTTAATTGCTCAATTGTTTCTACACCTTCACCAACACTGTGGAGATTCAGAATATTCGCAATGTTCAAAATTCCAGCCAGCAGGTGACGCGTTCGTTCATCATCGGCAGCATCCTTAACGAAGCACATATCAACTTTCAATCCAGTGACCGGAAAGTTTTTCAAATGATGCATAGATGAGAAGCCGGTACCAAAGTCATCCAGCTCAACCATAAAGCCTCGCGACGCCAGTTCGGTAATTATTTGAGCTATACCGTCAGATAACAACAACAGTGAAGTTTCAGTAAGTTCCACGACCAATCGGTCGCGAGGCAACTTATATTGGTCCATTAGCACACAGAGTG
>CAYLZS010000386.1:0-4836 GCA_964388065.1 uncultured Granulosicoccaceae bacterium | reverse complement strand
ATTGTCGACGTCGAGTGCGATCGGTTAGCGCGTGAAAGGGTTAACTCAGTATTACGCAAACGGCCAGCTTCCTGAAATGGTACATTTTCACTGAGCCGATCAAGATCGCTGTGTGATGGTATACCGTCGAATAGCGTATACGTGGTGTCCCAGGCCTCTGCAATCACCCGGTCAGAGCGTTGATCATCCGGTAACTCATGAGCAAATACCACCAGTGAGTATTGACGATCTTTACTAGCTGCCGTGTATACCGCTCTACCCACGCCGTTGTTATCAATTTCGAAAAAAGAGCGCGAGAATTGCCAGTTTTCATTTGCCATGCGGCGGGTGAGTGTTCGCATAAAACTGAGACGGCATTGATGAAATGAACCCAGCCTGCTAAGACGCATGACTTTCTCAGGAGTACGACGGCTAATCCTCTTGGTATCTATATTCATATTGTTTATTTCGGTAGTGGACCAAAATTTTCTGAGAAAAACCGATACCAGTTACCGCCCATGATGGCGGCAGTCTCTTCGGCAGACATCCCTGTTTGGCGTAAACCATTTTCTATGTTGCCAAAATCCCGATTGTCCTTGAACCAGTAAGGCATTGGTGGGAAACCGCTATCGGCGGCCGTCCCTTCACCATAGTCAATTTCTTTGGTCCAGCGCCCGACTCGCATCCACTCAACTACGCTGTCCGGTTGATCCTGACAAAGGTCAGTACCAATACCTAAGTGCTCAACACCATACTTATCAGCAGTGTTCGCAATCATCTGACAAAAGCTCTCCCTGGTACATTCAGATTTATCTTTAAGATGGTGTGGATAAATCGAGAAACCCAACATACCACCGTTTTCCGTCACTGCCTGAATCACACTATCGCGCTTGTTACGCAACGCCGGTGCCCACTCGTGTGGGTTAGCATGAGTTATGGCTATGGGTCGCTCCGACACGGTGGCGGCTTCAATCGTTGATCGATCCGCTGAGTGACTCATATCAACTACCAGTCCAACACGATTCATCTCTTTAATAACTTGCTTACCCATTCTGGTAAGGCCACTGTCTGCGGCTTCATAACAACCGGTTGCTAACAACGATTGATTGTTGTAAGTCAGCTGCATGAAACGTGCACCGAGTGAGTGCACGATTTCAACAAGGCCGATATCGTCTTCTATTGGACTTGGATTTTGAAAACCAAAAAATACTGCCGTGCGGTTAGTCTCGCGTGCACGATCAATATCTTCAGCGACCAGACCTTTGAGAGTTAGATCTGAATATTGTTCAAACCATCGATTCCATTGTTCGAAGTTCAGTACAGTTTCGCGAAAGTTTTCATGATATGAAATTGTGACATGGATGGCATCAACCTGCCCTTCGCGAAGTTGGCGGAATATTTTCTCAGACCAGTTTGCGTACTGCAGTCCATCAATACGCATTGTATTCTCCAGGTGTAATATTTCTTGGTATGACGCTGTCGGTCATTTTTGTCCGGTCAAAATTTAAATGACCTTCACTGTGCACCGGGGTCTCCTGAACTGATATACGCCGTCTTCACCGTGGTATAAAATTCTGCTGCCGCTTTGCCCTGCTCCCTTGGTCCATATGAACTTTCACCACGACCTCCAAACGGCACATGATAGTCAGTTCCCGCAGTGGGCAGATTTATAGTAACCACACCAGTTTGTGCATTGCGTCTAAAGTGTGATGCCCGCGCCAGACTTTTTGTCACAATGCCTGATGTCAATCCGAAATTGGTATCGTTAACCACTGACAACGCTTCATCATACGTTGCTACCTTTATTACACTTGTTAATGGTGCGAACATTTCCTCGCGATTGATACGCATTGCATTGTTGGTGTTGATAAAGACACCTGGAGACATGTAATACCCATCGTGTGGTCGCTCCAAACGGTCACCCCCGCAAGCAAGTTCAGCACCCTCAGTTTGGCCAAGCTTTACGTATTCAAGATTTTCTTTTAACTGCTGCTCGCTAACGACCGGTCCCATCTGTGAATCGGGCTCTAATGCGTGACCCACTTTCGTTGCGTTAGTTGCGGCTATCAGCTTTTCAACGAACGCATCATGAATTTTTTCGTGAACAACCAGCCTTGATGATGCCGTGCACTTTTGACCCGTTCCACCGAATGCACCACCGTGTGCCAGTGTCACGGCCAGATCGAGATCCGCATCATCCATTACTGCTAACGCATTTTTAGACCCCATCTCCATTTGTACTTTGGTGAGGTTAGCAATGGCGGCTGTGGCAATTCCTTTTCCAACCGGCACCGAGCCGGTGAATGAAATTGCGTTCACCATCGGGCTCTCTACGAGTTGCTGACCAATAGTTCCGCCTGAACCCATCAGCAGGCTGAACAGCCCTTTTGGGATATCTTGCTTAGCAATAATTTTGGCCAACTCAACCGCCGACGCAGGCGTCATATTCGCAGGCTTCCACACTACCGCATTGCCATAACAAAGTGCCGGTGCAATTTTCCATGACGCTGTTGCTGTGGGGAAATTCCAGGGTGAAATAACTGCCACCACCCCCACTGGTTCGCGTCTGACATCAATCTCGATATCGGCTCGTACACTGTCAGCATTTTCTCCAATTTGACGCAGACACTCAGCAGCATAGTAGGTAAAAAACTGTCCAGCTCTGAAGACTTCGCCCTTGCCCTCTGCCAACGGCTTACCTTCTTCACGAGACAATAAGGTGCCAAGTTCTTCAGCACGTGACATCATTTCGTTGCCAATATTCATCAGCACCGATTGCTTGCGCTCCAGCCCGTAAGCCGCCCATTCTTTTTGCGCCTGTATCGCTGTGTCGAGTGTGGCTTGCAGTTGAGCGCCAGAGGCCTGCGCAAACCTCCCCACCAGATCAGTCAGATCGGATGGATTGAGGTTTTCTATCTCACCGTCGCCAGCTTCCCAGGCGCCTGCCACTAAATTGAGTTCTGTCACGTTGTTCTTTTAACCATTTGAGTAATCAGCAGACTAATATGGACTTTCTCGACCACATCAGTCAATCTAAAATAAATTAACTTCACTTCAGTTTTTCTTAAATGAATTCCATCAAGCTCGAGACATTGCGCTATTTCTGCCTGGTTGCTGAGTCAGGCAACCTTGCTGATGCGGCAGGCCAACTTGGCCGCACACAAGCCGCTCTGTCGATGAGCATCAAGCAGCTCGAATCACAGCTTGGGAAAAAGCTGTTTGATGGGGAGAGAAAAAGTCAGCTTTCACCACTGGGAGAACAGGTCTACGAGCTTGCAAAGAGCCAGGTGCAGGAATTCGATCAAACCGTACAGAACATTGAAACCACCGCTAATGCATCCAATGGCCTGGTAAGAGTTGTTTCAGTTCCGTCTGTTGCCGCTCTCGTATTCCCGGGCATTTTAAAGCAGGTTACTGCGCAAATACCCGGTGTGAAAATCGAACTCCGGGATACCGATACCCGACAAGTATTAGATGCATTAGCCACTGGCAAAGCAGATATCGGCATAGCCTCGGGTTACCATGCGCTTAACGCGGTTGAGGCTACCTTATTATTTGAAGATCAGTTCGGTCTTGTCGGGGCAGCCTGCCATCCTCTGATGACTCAAGCAGAGCCACCTGTAACGACCAATGTGGTGACAACAACGTTTGTCCGCAACGCGCTTTGCGACATGATAACCACACCTGATTTTATTGACGCGATGAACAATGTGAATGTAACTATCCATAATAACCAGTCTCTTATCAGCACGATAGAAGACGGTCACTGGGTCTCGGTTTTACCAGAGTCGGTTACTTCGTTACTTCCTGAGTCAGTCGACTTCAGGGAAATCTCTGATTTACCCGACAAACGCGAAGTATGGCTATATCGCCGTGAGCGTTGCCGTTTTAAAGAAGCAGTAGATTCCTGTTTCGAAAGTATTATGAGCAATGCATGGCAGTTTAATTGATTTAAGAACAATCAGGTTTAATACAGTCAGAATGCTATACAGCACACTTCACCGGATACGCGAATTCAAGTCATAAGTGCAATTAATTTAGATTAGTGCTTTAAAGTAGCAGTTAAACAGTTGGTTTGGCACTTCGGGGTCAGGTCTTGCAATTGCTACATGCACAGAATTAATATAGTTTGTGTCCTTACAAAGGTGTGTATTGCAAATCTGAGTTTTTTTTAACAATGGCATTGTATTTATATGCGCATACAATATGTGCATATGATATGGTGTATGTATTTATAATGTCCAACAAGACCCGGGAGCAAGCACATTGGGAAATACATCGAGAAAGCCCACCAATCTTTCTATCGACAATGCGTTGCTGCAGGAGGCAAGGGCTTTGAATATTAATCTCTCCCGTGCTGCCGAAGATGGAGTTAAAGCTGCAGTTAGGGAAGCCAGGGCTGATCGGTGGCGACTAGAAAATGCAAAAGCAATTGAAAGTTCAAACGAATACGTTGAGAAAAACGGGCTTCCGTTAGACAAGCTCCGACCGTTCTGATGGCCAGGTACGATATCTATAATGCTGTGATTGAAAGTGGATATTTGTTGGATGTTCAGAGCGATTTGCTAGAGGGCTTAAACACTCGAGTCGTTTTACCATTGTTACCAGCAGAGCTTGCACCAAAACCGGCAGAGAGATTGAATCCGGAATTTGAGATCGATGGGAGCAGGTACGTTATGGTTACTCAATTTTTATCTTCTGTGCCCGTGTCGGTCCTTAAGTCCCCGGTGGACAACCTATCAGTGCATCATGATGAAATTGTGTCGGCTATCGACATGCTTACTCAAGGATTCTAAAAACATAGAGGGTCATAAAGGGTCTTGCATTGGGCACATTAAATTCATTTCTGTATATGGT
>CAYLZS010000385.1:0-2575 GCA_964388065.1 uncultured Granulosicoccaceae bacterium | reverse complement strand
CTACCGTAGTGCCCCAAACTACGTTTAAGCCATTTTCTGTCAGTCGCTGTGAAATGTAGCTGAAGTTGGTATTGACAGTTTTACCGGTAAGGATTTCGTCGCCGGTACAAAGTACTTCGAGTTTCATCGCTGGACGAGCCTGTGTTGATGGCAGTGATCTCCCGAACAAAATGGGTCCGGGCAGGTTTACTACGAGCAATTGCTCATACGGTGGCATCGCTGTTCAGGTGTACGATAGTCGTTGCAAACTGAACCGCAGCAGCGTACACATCTGCAGGTGAACCAAATGTGATTGTAGATTGATAAATGAAGAATTCTTCGAGTGTTTTTCCGCGCCACTGCCATAGTGATCTGCCATATCTGGCTTCGGGCAAGGGGTGCTACCTGTACGATAACACGGGTAAGCAATATCTGGATGGTTCCGGGGGAGCTGCGGTGTCCTGCCTTGGACATGGTGATACTGAAATTATTTCCGCTGTGAAAAGTCAACTTGATGATGCTGCTTTTGCGCATAACAGCTTTTTTACCAGTGAGCCTGCCGAGGCGCTGGCACAGTTGCTGGTCGACAATGCACCCGGCAACCTGGCTCGAGTGTACTTTGTATCCGGTGGTTCGGAGGCGGTTGAGGCAAGTCTCAAGCTCGCCAGACAATACTTTGTTGAGCGTGGGGAAAGCGACAGATACAAAGTGATTGCCCGGCGTCAAAGCTACCATGGCAATACCATCGGAGCGCTTGCGACTGGTGGTAATGCCTGGCGTCGAGCGACATTCGGGCCGATGCTGCCTGAAACTACGCACATCGCGCCCTGTTACGAATATCGAGACAAATTGCCGGATGAAACGGTTGAAGGCTACGGGCTTCGAGTCGCCACTGAGCTTGAACTTGAAATACAGAGGCTCGGACCGGACACCGTGATGGCTTTTGTTGCCGAACCGGTTGTCGGTGCTACTTTGGGAGCGGTACCTGCCGTTGACGGTTACTATAAAAAGATAAGGGAGATATGCTCTCGCTATGGAGTATTGCTCATTCTCGATGAAGTGATGTGCGGGATGGGGCGTACAGGTAGTTTGTTTGCCTGTGAACAGGATGGTATAGCCCCTGATATTGTTACAATAGCCAAAGGTCTGGGTGCCGGCTATCAACCACTGGGTGCAATGATATGCTCTGAAGATATTTATCAGACAATCAATGACGGCAGTGGTTTTTTTCAGCACGGGCATACTTATCTGGCGCACCCGACAGCCTGTGCCGCAGGACTTGCTGTGGTAAATGCACTCCTTGAGCGCAAGCTGGTAGAGCGCTGTGCTGCTCAGGGTGAAAAGTTAATGAGTTCGCTGCAGCACAGATTTGGCGAGCATGAGTTTGTCGGTGATATTCGCGGGCGAGGTTTGTTTATTGGAGTGGAACTGGTCGCCGACCGACAAAGTATGCGACCGTTTGATTCAGAGTTGGGTTTGAATAAAAAAATTAAAAAAGCAGCGTTTGATGGCGGGCTAATATGTTATCCAATGGGTGGCACTATTGACGGAAAATCGGGTGATCATATATTGATCGCGCCCCCGTTTATTATTGAAGATTCGCAGATTGATGAGCTGGTCGATAAATTGTCAATTGCGGTAGATGCATCGATTGGTGCTATTTAAAGTCTGGTATTTAGAAATTTCTACATTAATTTTCGAATGTAATGTCAAACAAAAAACTAATAGTAGTTACGGGTGTTAGTCGCGGGCTGGGTCGAGCGCTTACAGACGGTTTTGTAAAAGCTGGTCATATCGTTATCGGCACGGCACGCAGCAACTCTGCAATTGATGAATTGAACACCACCTACGGTGCTCCACATCGCTTTGATGTTGTTGATCAATCGGATCCTGTAACGGTGGGTGAGTGGTCAGACTCGGTACTTGAAGAGCAGGGAGCGCCGGATCTGCTGATCAATAATGCGGCGATCATAAATGAAAACGCAGCACTTTGGAAAATTTCTGAAAGTGATTTTTCCAGCTTGATTGATATTAACGTAAAGGGAGTGTTTTACACCTGCAAAGCTTTTTTGCCTGCGATGATTGAGCGTGGTACTGGTGTGGTGGTGAACATAAGCAGTGGATGGGGCAGATCGGTAGCAGCTGAAGTTGCCTCGTATTGCGCCAGTAAATGGGCTATTGAAGGACTGACTCAGGCGTTGGCGGATGAGCTTCCACCCGGGGTGGCTGCAGTGCCACTGAATCCCGGTGTGATAAATACCGATTTGCTGCAAAGTTGCTTTGGAGATAGCGCTACAGAGTATCGCGATGCTGATCAGTGGGCAGAAACTGCCGTGCCTTATTTGCTGAAGATAGATAGCGCTGACAATGGGAAGGCCTTAACAGCGCCGTAGCAGTATGACTATATGAGTGTGTAGTTTCGCATGCTGAGGTGTAATAACTTAGACTCGATCTTGCAGCAGTGTCAGAATTAGTTGTACCTCACTGTCTCAGTTCGGCCAAAAGCCGACATTCTTAGTTTCCTGTGATTTAATTATCAATTGGTAGAAACATATTTGATAGATAGCCATTTTGAGTGAAGTATAGAGGGTTATTA
>CAYLZS010000384.1:0-4153 GCA_964388065.1 uncultured Granulosicoccaceae bacterium | reverse complement strand
TCATGTACGAAAGATACTAACAAGAGGCAATCCTTTGTGCATAGCCAATGGTGAAATCATGTCTAACGATGCCCTGATTTGCAGATCGAGTTCTATAAAAATGGGTTTAGTCTAGGCAAGACTGTATCTTTGGCTATCGGGGTTTGGGTTGCAGCACCCTCGTTAATTAAAGCCAGTATGCCAAGACATGACGATCAAAAACAAACCCACTCGTAAAAACTAAGGAGCAAGCCAAAGCAACAAACAAAAAAAACAAAAACAAAAAGAGCTACCGCTTAAATTTCCGAATAGCCCGCTTCCTCTTCCGCAACTGACCAGGCGTAAGCTTATTCTTTATATGACTATAAGGATTATCAGACCCCTTAAAATCAATCCGCACCGGGGTACCAAAAAGTTTAAGCTCACGCTGAAAGAAGTTACTTAAATAGCGTTTATAATCCGCCGGCACACGATCTATCTGATTGCCGTGTACCACAATAACCGGTGGGTTAGACCCACCCTGATGCGCGTAGCGCATTTTTATACGTCGTCCGCGAACCAATGGCGGCTGGTGTTGCTCTACCGCATACTCGAGCATGCGAGTCAGCTGAGGAGTCGCCATATCTATCATCGCAGACTCATAGGCACGATTAGCCAGCTTAAAAAGATTGCCGACGCCGGTGCCATGCAATGCTGAAATAAATTCAATATTAGTGAAACTTAAAAAATCGAGTCGTCGAGATATGTCGGTTTTAATCTGCTCGCGCTGCTCACCTTCCAATCCGTCCCATTTGTTAACCGCAACTATTAAAGCCCGGCCTTTATCAATGACATAACCCAGTAGATTGAGATCCTGGTCAGTGATGCGTTCAGTCGCATCAAGCAACAGCACACAAACGTTGCATTCATCAATTGCCTGCAGGGTTTTAATCACACTGAATTTTTCAACGGTTTCAGATATTTTTCCTCGTCGCCTGACACCTGCAGTATCTATCAGGGTGTAACGGTGATCATCCTTTTCAAACGGCACTTCAATACTGTCGCGGGTAGTACCGGGTAAATCAAATGCGACTACCCGTTCTTCACCCAATATCCGGTTGATCAATGTCGACTTGCCAACATTGGGTCGCCCAACCACCGCCAGTCGCATTCCCTGATCTTCATCAGGTTCCGGACCGACATTCGATGCGGGTAACATGTCCTGCACCGCTCGCATCATTTTTAGAAGCCCACGGCTATGTGCGGCAGCAATGCAGTGCGGCTCACCAAGCCCTAACTGATAAAACTCGGCGGCTATCTGAGCTTCATCCATGGTGTCGGTTTTGTTAACCACAAGACAAACTGTTTGTCCGGATCGTCGAAGTGTACTGGCAATTTCTTCATCAACTGGCGTCAAACCGGCGCGGCCATCAACCATAAACACAACAACATCTGATTCGTCTACGGCCTGCCACGACTGCTGCTGCATGCGAACATCAAGCACTTCAGATTCGCCATTCAAACCACCGGTGTCGATCACCAGATACTCTATCTCACCCAGCTTGCCGTCGCCGTACTTGCGATCACGGGTCAGCCCTGCAAAGTCAGCGACTAATGCATCTCTGGATTTTGTAAGTTTGTTGAAAAGAGTCGATTTGCCAACATTTGGCCGCCCGACAAGTGCGATAACCGGTTTCATCGTGACAAGTGTAACCGCTTATGACTGTGGGGGAAGTTTAAAAGGCCTTTGCCAGGCAGACTATCTGACATACCGGCCACTGCAAGCGTGCTGTCTGCAGGAGGCAGGCTTAATGCCGTGCTCTACTGCGAAAGATCAACCGCCGCAATTCTGCCATCACGCCCCTGCACAAAGACGCTGTCTTCACGAACAACAGGTCTTCCCGCTATTGCGCCGACGCCTGTTTTTAAACGGCCAACAATTTCGCCGTCTTCAGCAGACAACAGATGCAGGTAGCCGCTAAGGTCACCTACTGCAATAACACCGGAATCAGTGATAACCGGACCGGTCAGTCTGCGATTTTCCAGACCTTCCTGCTTCCACAAAGTCTCGCCATCTGTGCGATTAAATGCCCAGACGGTATCGAACTCATCGGTCACAATAACCTGCTCTTCTGAAACCGCGAGCCCCGCTACCGATGACACTTCACTGGACCAGACAGCACTACCCTGCGTTGCATCGACCTGCGCGACACTTCCCTGATAGTTAACTGCATAGATGAATGGCTCAAAAACCTGTACGTCTGCATCGAGGTCATTCAGGTTTTCAACTTCAGATCGGCCACTGCTGTTACCGAGCGGGATTTCCCAGAACACCCTGCCATCCGCACCACGCAAGGCGACAAGGTTGCCGTTGTCGAGCCCAACAAGTACACCATCTTCTACAACTGTTGGCCTGCCGTTACCATGAATACTCAGTGCAGGAACGCTGTATGTGTAGATCCAGCGACGTTCACCTGAACTTTTCTCAAGCGCATAAACTTTGCCGTCTATGCTGCGAACTACAACGTAGTCTTCACCTGCAGCCGGTGCTGCAATAACTTCCGAAGATACAGAACTGGTCCAGAGCGTGCCGCCATGCAACTGACTGATCGCATACACATCACCATTGCCTGTGGCTACGTAGAGGTTGTCTTCATCACCGCTTACACCAGATGTTATGGTTATATCGAGTTCAACTGACCAGCCAGCAGCCCCGGTTTCAATGTCGAATGACGTGAGCTTACCTTCGCCATCAACAGCAAAAACGAATTTGTCTGAAACGAAGGGGGTCAGCATCACTGCGTCGCGATTGACACTGCTGCCAGCATCCTTGGACCAAAGCACTGACGCGGACTGCGTTGCGTCTATGCGTTCTAGTTTTGCCGGTTTGGCTTTGGTCGCGCCACCGCAACCTACCATGTGCAGCAGCGCAATGGCTGCAAATAACGTTACTGCTGGTTTAGCAATCGATGGTTTAGCAACCAATTGTTTAGCAACAAGGGCCGTCATGATTTCTCATCCGTTGTCATCAACAGCCAGATCGTCAATTTTCATTTGAAGTGCCGCGCCGGAGTTGGTTGGCGAGCCGGAATCCCGGGCACGCTGATAGGCACTGGCCGCCTGAGATTTTTCGCCCAGCTCCAGGTGAATGTCGCCGCGAATCTCTTCGACATGGCCAGTGAAAGCCGTGGAGGTGACAGAATCGAGCACTTTGAGTGCATCCTGATGCTTTTCCTGAGATTTCAGCACCCGTGCAAGGCGCAGTTTTGCGACCGGTACAATCTCGCGGAAGGAGCCTTTATCGACGGCCCAGCGCAAAGCCGCTTCTGCTTCGGGCAGCTGGTTTTTCTCGACCTGAAAGCGCGCCTCTGCAAGACTCGCCATAGCGGCATACGGAGAACCGCCGTGATCGTCGCGAATTTTATTCACGAGACCTAAAAATTGCTCGCCTTCGTCATCCTGCTCGAGTGACTCAAGGATGTTTGTGTAAGCGCTTGAGGCATCCTGCGATACAGATTCTTTGTAACCCTGCCAGGCACGAAAACCAAATATAAGGACGAGACCCAGACCAATACCCAGCAATACAGCACGACCGTTATCGGCCCACCATTGCTTTAGCGCCTCTACCTGTTGTTCTTCTGTTTCGAAATCAGCCATTTGCCCTTACCAAGGTTGGAGTGAGTTCGTCCCCAATCCAGCCTGTTATTTTATCCAAATATACCGTGGAGCACATCCATCAATTGCGCTCTCGGTACGGTTTGCTGTTGAGTCTGTTCACGTAGTAATTTAACGCCTACCGTGTCTGCCGCTATTTCACCTTCACCAATAACCAAAGCCACTGTCGCGTTAATTTTGTCAGCCCTTTTGAACTGGCTTTTCAGGCTCGCACCAGCGCAGTTAGTCACTACCTGCCAGCCAGGTTCGGCGATGCGGATCTGCTCGGCGAGTGCCATACCGGCAACAATTGCATCGGTGCCTGCCAGCACCAGATAAACATCCGGGCTCGGTGGCTCAGGGGCATGCCCTGCATCGCTAATAAGCGCCAACAGCCGTTCGACGCCAAGCGCCCAGCCAACTCCCGGTGTCGGGTTGGCACCGAGCTGCTCGGTCAATCCGTCATAGCGGCCTCCGGCGCACACCGTCCCCTGTGCACCGAGCTGATCGGTGACCCACTCAAAGACGGTGTGACTGTAAT
>CAYLZS010000383.1:0-12684 GCA_964388065.1 uncultured Granulosicoccaceae bacterium | reverse complement strand
CGATCGAGATCAACACTTACCCCGGCATGTTGTGGAAACAGTCTCACGGGAGAAAGCCCTTCAGTTGCCTGACGCCGAAAATAACTGGTGGCAACGGCAAGGTGTGGTCGTTCGACATCTACTTGTTGGGCTGCCATGTCTATAACCACTCCTGGCGGGCGTTCGAGTCCGAGTTGTATGCCAAGTGGTTTAAGTCGGTCGTCGCTGGCAGGATCAGTTAACCAGATCAGGTTGCCGCCGCGAGATATATAGTCCAGCAGCAATGCCACTTCATTGGCAAGAAATCGTTGTAGCGGACCCGCGATTACCAGTGTTCCGTTGTTGTGATCAAGTGAGCTCTGTTCGCTGAGGTTGATGCTCGCTACTGTAAAGCCTGAGTCTTTTAGCTGCTGTGCAAAGATACCGAGGTCAGCGTTGGATTTACTTTCAATTGAACGTTCACCGTGACCGCTGGTAAAAAGTACAGTGTGGTTGTTTGTTCGAGCCAGCTTTTGCATAGCGGAAGTTAAAGATTGCTCTGATAGTTGCGTCAGTCGTTGTGTTCGGTTTAGGTAGCGAATGAAAATTTCACCTCCTGGAGCTACATCGAGTTTTCGCATTCTTTGCGGATCGAGTGCCGGATCTGTGAAGGTGATATTTATATCGGTCTTGTGAGTACGATATTTATCGAACAAAGCTACAACAGTTTCAACCTGTGGGTCCTTCGGGTTGATAAAAACTTCTACATCGAGCGGTGCTGCCAGGAGCGAAAGTGTATCGACTGATTGTGGTTTCAACGTGTGTTGCGCATTGGCGGTCATGTCTTTGAGAGCGTATAAGCGGTTGCCAAGTGCACACGCCATTACAAAGCATAATACAATGAGCGCAGTTCGAACTACTGACGGGCTTATGAGTGTTCTGATACTGTTCACGTAGTGAACCCCCTGACTCGTTGCGCATCAAAACGCCATACACCCAGGGTAAGCAGTATGCAAATGACTGCCAGGTAGTAGACCACATCTCGTGAATCGAGCAGGCCTTGCATAAAGCTGTGCAAGTGTGCGGAAGGTGATGCAAACTGCAGCAATCCGCTGGTAGATGAGGCAGCAGCTACCCACATCAGTGTCATGGTCACAAAGCTGAAAAAAGCGGCCAGTACCGGGCGATTTGAAAGAGATGAAAAGAACAGCGTGAGGGCAGTTGTTGCAGCGACAAAAAGCATTAGCCCGATGCCTGCAGTCAGGAAGTGGGTAGTATCCAGCCGTATATTAAACGACAAAATTGCCAGTAGTACCGCACCCATAGCGATAATCAAACACTGAAACGTTGTTGCACCGATGAATTTTCCAACGACAATTTGCTGCGCGCTTACTGGTAAACTCAGGAGAAAATTAAACCGATTAGACTGCTTGTCACCTGCGATTAAGTGCATACACAGTAACGGTGTAGCGACCATAAAAACAATACTCACCGGTGCCAGAAAATGCACAATCAGATAGCTCGATAGTCCGGCTGATGATCCTGCCTGAGACACCGATTGGGAAACCGATTGAGATATCACTTGAGTAGCTGCAGTCTGATTTTCCATGAATCTTTCTACAGCTGAGAGGAATAACCAGCCGAACAGCAATTGCAGCAGACCTGCAGCCAGCCATGCAAAAGGGGAGCGCATTAGTACCCTAAGCTCATGTAGTGCAATTTGTGCGGTCATTGTTCTGTGCCGTTGTTCCTGTTACTTGCAACCGATGTCTGGTTCGAGTCGGGATTCGTTTGATCGGTTAATGCTAATTGGCGGAACAGACTTTCCAGATACTTTTCAGCCTGAGACACTTTAACCACTTGTTGTCCACGTGATGCCAGCATAGTTGCCAGGTGTTCGGCGGTCAGTGAGTTACCGGTTAGCAGCCAGTGGTCAGACGTTATTTGATTTGCACTACTGACACCGGGCAAATCCTGCAGGTTGATGTTATTGCCATCAAGCCAGACTTCAAATGATGTGTTCGCACTATCGGAAAGTGACGCGAGTGATGCATCCATGATTTGCAGTCCGTTGTGAATCAGGATTACACGGTTACAAATTGAGTTAACCTCCGACAACTGGTGCGATGAAAATATAGTTGCCTGTTCCGGTGCGAGACTGGTAACCAGTTCCCGCATCTCCATAAGCTGTACCGGATCAAGTCCATTGGTTGGTTCGTCCAGTATTAATACATCGGGTGTGTGTATAAGTGCCTGAGCAATATTAATGCGTTGTTGAAAACCTGTAGAAAGATTGCCGATAATCCGTTTCTGAACACCCCCCAGAGCGCAGCGCTCGATTACTCGGTCTACGGTCGCGCTTATGTTTTTGCGTGGGATGCGTCGCATGCGTGCGATAAATCTTAAAAACTCAATAACGCGGAACTCCGGGTACACCGCGGGTTTATCCGGTGCGTAGCCAATGTTCATCCGCCCGGCTATGGTGCTTTCGAAAAGCTCGTTATCACCTACATGTACGGTGCCATTGTGCGGTGCAAGTGCGCCTGCGACTATTTTAAGCAGTGTCGATTTGCCGGCACCGTTCAGGCCCAGCAGACCCAGAGTATCCCCCTGATGCAACGTGAAAGAGACTTCACTTAGCGCTTGCTTTGCACCATACCTGAAGGCCAGATCGCGGGCCTGCAAAGCGATAGGTGTGGGTGCCGGGGATGTGGCTGTGTCGTCACCAGGTGGTGCATCCCAGTCTGACGAACTGTCAGCCCAGCCCTGCGCCTGAACAGCTTTTTGGTTTGGCTTTGCAAGCGGTTCAGCTATGGTCTCGACGTTTTCAGCGTCGGTCAGCGGATTGTCTGTATTCTTATTATTCACGGGCGGTTATTTCAGGCCTGGTTCTTTCTGGATGATCCGGGTACGGCAAACCATGGCTCAGTTACATCAGCCGTAAGGAGTGAAAGTTCCTGAGTTATATATAGTCGATTGGCGACAAATATGGGGTATAGGGTGCGGTTTTTTATCGCCGGCTTTTGTGGGCAAAAACTGAGCTTGCGAGTGGATTCTGTACCTTGCCTGTGAAGCTTTCAGGCACAAAAAAGCCCGGACATGCCGGGCTTTGTACTGTCGCCTTGTTTGTAACCAGTTGGTGTTACAAATGGGCGGTATTGGTTGGGAACACCTGATTACTTGATCTTGGCTTCTTTGTAGGTCACGTGCTTGCGTACCACGGGATCAAATTTCTTGATTTCCATTTTCTCTGTCATGGTGCGCTTGTTTTTGGTCGTGGTGTAGTAGTGACCAGTGCCAGCACTCGATACCAGCTTGATTTTATCTCGCATAATTTGCTCCTTTGGGCATCAGCCCGTTTTGCCTTCTGCCAGTTTTTATCTAATTGCTGAATTGCTGTCAGCGGGATGGCTCAGACTTTCTCGCCGCGACCGCGCATTTCTGCAAGGACGCTGTCGATGCCTTTTTTGTCAATGATTCGCATGCCTTTTGAAGACACACGAAGTTTCACAAAGCGCTTCTCCGCCTCAACCCAGAACCTGTGGGTATGGAGATTCGGCAGAAACCGTCTTCTGGTTCTATTTTTGGCGTGAGAGACATTGTTGCCGCTCATCGGACGTTTGCCGGTCACCTGGCATATTCGGGACATGTGCTTTGCTCCGCACTAACTTTTATTACACAGAACCGCTTATTATATGAAGAATTGCGGTTATTTCCAATACTATTTTTGTAATCGTTGGGCGAACACGGCTTTAATTGTTCAGATTGATCGTCGAATTGGCCGCTTTGTGCCCATGGAAAGCGACCCGAGCCCTTCTGTAACACTCGGCAGTCATATTTATAACTGGAAAACTATGACCTGGAAATCTGAAATCTCGTTCCGATCGCTGACCAGTCAGCTCGATGATGCCGGATTGAATCTCTGCGCGCAGCTTTCTCTGGCAGACCTCGCAGATTCAATGCCGGATCTGGACTTATTGACTCAACACGACGCGACTCAGCCCCGGGATAAGGCTCGATTCAGAAATATCCTGTTGATTGGCAGCGCGGGGAAAAAGCTCTGGCAGGCTATGCCGGCAGAATATCTGCAGCGAGATAACCCGGTGGATGAATACTCGGTTGATTGCGTCAACCGGGTGTTTGCTCAGCTTCTGCCCGACGATAGCTGGCAGTTTCTGTTTCCGATATCCCCTTCGGGTGTGGAAATCTCGCTGCAGTCGCTCGGATTGCAGGCGGGCTGGCATCACGCGTCGCCCCTGGGTATTGGTATCAACGGACAGCAGGGGCTTTGGTTTGCCTACCGCGCAGTGCTGGTAGTCGAGTGTGATATTGTCGATGTCGATCAGATTGTTGAGGTAACCGGTGAGTCTCCCTGTCTGAGCTGTGATGGCAAACCTTGTTTATCTCGCTGCCCGGCGCAGGCGCTCGATTTTGGCAGCGACCCGGATCTGTCGGCCTGTGTTGCGCATCGGGTACTGCCAGAGTCTGAGTGCGCCAGCACCTGTCTGGCAAGACTTGCCTGTCCGGTAGCGCCTCAATTCAAATACAGTGATGAGCAAGTTGCTTATTTTTATCAGCGTTCTCTCGCGTCTGCCATCAGTTGGGTGGCGTCAGCAGGTGAGTAATGGAAGGTGGCCGGTTAGTGTTAAGGCGTATTGTTGTTCGCGGCTTGGCTGCTCTGAAGTGTAACTCTAAAACTGTTACTGTAATCGCTTCAAAAAGTCAGTGTTATTGTGAATGGATAAAGTCTTTCTTAAAGGTCTGCACACTACGCCCGTCATTGGCATCTATGATTGGGAGCGTGAGATCAGACAGGATGTATACATTGATCTGGTCATGGCAACAGATATCGTAAAAGCCGCAAGCACCGATGACATACAGTTCGCGCTCAATTATAAGAGTATTTCTGATCGTGTGGTTGAATTTGCCAACGATAGCAGCTTCGGTTTAATTGAAACGCTGGCGGAAAAAGTCGCTGCGATTGTGCGTGAAGAGTTCGACGTATCGTGGGTATCTGTCACAGTGCATAAGCCGGGTGCAATTGACATTGCTAATGACCTGGGTGTGAGTATTGAGCGTGGTCATAGGCCAGTAGCAGGCGAATAGCAACGGAACGTCAATGCAGACAAAAACTACCTGCCAGAAAGTATCAAAATAGATGGCTGAAGCAGAGTTACCACCACCCACGCTACAACAAAAAGAAAACAGTGAACGCTTTGTGTTACTGATGCGTTCCCTTATTGAGTGCAATGGTGCAATGCCATTCAGTGAGTTTATGCATCGAAGTTTGTATGAGGCGGGACTTGGTTATTACGTTAATGGCTTTAGCAAGCTCGGCAAACATGGCGACTTTACTACTGCACCGGAAACTTCTGAGCACTTTGCCGTATGTCTTGCCCGGCAATGTATGCAGGTCTTTGATGAAATCGGTCAGGTGGATATTCTTGAGTTTGGCAGCGGCAGTGGCAGGCTTGCAGTCGACTTACTGAACTCACTGGCAACCGCAGACAGGCTTCCGGCAAGTTACTGCATACTCGATGTCAGTCCGGAGCTGCAACAGGAACAACAGCTATTTTTACAGCAGGAACTTTCACCGGATGTATACAACCGGGTGCGTTGGTTGCAAAGCCTGCCGGATAAATTTAGTGGCGTTGTCATTGCCAATGAAGTGCTTGATGCTTTTGCAGTGGAGCGGTTCAGAATGATAGAGGGACGCGCACAGAGAGTCATGGTCGGTTTTAAAAATGGTGGTTTTACCCTGCACACCGTCGACGACGAACATGTACAGGAACAGGTGCTGAATATTCAGAACGATACAGGCAGATATTTCTCATCTGGGTATGAGTCGGAATATTGCGCACTGCTTGAACCGTGGTGGCGGTCACTGGCTGAATCTATTGAGCAGGGAGCTGTATTGATTTGCGACTATGGCTCCGACAGGCGACAATACTATTCAGATAAAAAACCTACAGGCACGTTGCGTTGTTTTTTTCGACATACCCTGCACGATGATCCGTTTGCACGTCCGGCAGTGCAGGATATCACTGCCGATGTCGATTTTACCGCGGTAACAATCGCAGCCACTGGCGTGGGTATGGAGTTACAGGGTTATTCGCCCTTGTCTGAATTTATGTTGTCGCTTGATGTGCTGGACCACCACCAGCAAAAGTTGCAGTCTCTCGACACTCGAGAGCAGATTCAGGCAACAGGCGAACTCAAGCGGGTAATTATGTCGCAGGAAATGGGAGACCGATTTATGGTAATCGGTTTTTCCAAAGCTATAGACACTACCCTTAAGGGTTTTTCACGGGCCGACTGGTCGCGTCTGTTGTAGCGAGCTTCCAGCCGGTTTGTTATTAGCCGGGTTTGTTATTAGCCGGGAACTTCAACCTGAACTGTTTCTTCGTTATCGCCGTGAACAGAATCTGATGCAACGATAGTCACCACTTTTACCGATTCCGGAATTTCCACTCGTAAGCTGCGAGTGAAAGGCTGCTCGTTAACGTGGGGATGTGCCAATACCCGTGAGCCAAGAACGTTGCCGTCCTGATCGAGAACATCCCACCGATTGGCGTAGTGATCCCATCCGGTATCTGCGTGTTCCAGAGTCACACTGACTTGAAACATTCTGTCGCCAACCGGTTTGATATCAACTGCTGTAATAGCGGCATCATTGGCGATAGATAATCCACCGGTCAGCAACGCGGCAGCTGTGACAGAAATCATTAATATTTTTCGGCATGTGCCGGACAGGGAGGTTTTAATTCGCTGCACGTGTGTTATTTTTAGCATCGGTATTTTCTCTCTGGTTTCAGTCGACCTTACCAGCGTACTGTATCAAATCAGAGGCATTTCAGCAGGCTAAAATGTCTCTGCAGGTTAAGTGAGTATATGATTCAACACACATCCGGTCCGCGACCGGTGTCACCCGTATGGCAATTCGTTTGTCTGCTAGCCCCTGTGGTGATGACTGGCTTCTATCTTGTTTACGCACTGGTCGGTTTGGTGATTGACGGGTCAGACAAACTCAAGTGGAGCGACGAGGCTCTGCAGGTAGGAATTCTGGCTACAATGATCATCGTATCGATCAATGTGCTGGTAATGGCCTACGCGCTTTTTCATCGATTGAGATATTCTCATCTACTTTGGTTGTCGCCGATACTCCATATCAGTATCGCGATTATGCTAACTGTGCTTATTGCCACGATTATCAATTGAAGGATGAACTGTGGCTGATGCAATCGGTCTTAACAGGTTAGCTGGAAGAAACGTCTGACTTCTGAAAATTCTTCCCGACTTCGCTATCGACGCTGGTGGTGGCTGCTTGGCGTTGCACAAGTATTGATTGTGGTATACCTGTCGCTGTCGAATATTAGTCTTCCTCAGCTATCATCAGACTTTGGTGATAAAATCAATCATCTGCTTGCGTATGGTGTGTTGATGGGTTGGTTTGGTCAGTTGCTTGCGGGCTGGAGGAAGCGAGTACTGTGCGCTCTGGCACTTATTGCACTTGGGATATCAATGGAATTTTTGCAGGGAATGACACCCTATCGTTTTTTTGAATGGCAGGATGCTATTGCGAATTGCCTCGGAGTAGGATTCGGGTTGACAGCATTGCGCATGGGAGCTGATAAAATTTTACACTGGTTTGAATCGTTGTTTTAGTGTGTATTGCGATGAGAATCGGTGGCTCAGATAAACGTTGTGGCAAACGTTGTGAAACAATTATAGGTGTTACATATGAGATCCGTTAATTTAGTCGTTGTCTTTGCAGCGCTTGCACTCAGCAGTGCCGCCTTTGCGCTCGATTTACGCAATTCGGCAGAATGGCCAAAAACAGATTTTAAGAATAGTTCAGTTGATCACAGTGAAATCATGTCTGGCGGGCCGCCAAAAGATGGAATTCCTGCGATTGATGATCCTGTCTTTATAGAATCTTCAGTTGCATCTGAATGGTTAAAAGATAAAGAGCCCGTTATTGCAATTGAAATTGATGGCATCGCTCGCGCTTATCCGCTACAAATTCTAATGTGGCACGAGATAGTTAACGATGAAATTGGTGAAAGTGCTGTGTCAGTAACTTTTTGTCCTCTGTGTAATGCCTCTATTGTATTTGACCGTGACCTTGACGGTGTACGTTATGACTTCGGTACCACGGGTCGTCTGCGGCTCAGTGATATGGTGATGTACGATCGCCAAACAGAAACATGGTGGCAGCAGTTTACCGGTGAGGGAATCATTGGCGAACTCAATGGTACAAAGCTCAAGCAGATTCCATCTAATATAGTGGCTTTTGAATCTTTTAAAAAACAGTTTCCTGATGGGCAGGTATTGTCGCGTGAGACCGGGTTTCAGCGTAACTACGGGCGCAATCCGTATGCAGGCTATGATGATATTAACTCGTCACCTTTTCTGTTCCGTGGGAAAACCGATAAACGCATTAAACCCATGGAGCGAGTACTCAGTTTAAGTTCCAATGACAAGACACTGCTGTTTGATCTTACCTCTCTCAACGATAAACCCGTGGTGAATGGTGAGTTTGAAGGTACGTCTTATGTTGTGCTGGCATTTGAAAATATGAATTCAGCGCTTGATAAATCAAACATTAGTTCATCGCGTCTGATTCCTTCTGCTGCAGTTTACGATGCCGTGCTTGAGGGTAAGAGGTTAAGCTTTCAGATTAAAGACGGTGTAGTGACTGATGCCGAGACCGGTTCCGAGTGGAATATTTTTGGCATTGCAGAGAAGGGGGAACTCGCCGGTTCACAGCTACAGCAGCTTGATCGTGGAGTTCATTTTGCGTTTGCCTGGCTGGCATTTGATCCGCAAGCCGAGATTTTTAAACACTAGATTTGTGGTTTTCTGCAGGTGGAACCAGGCCACCAATCTCTTCAATATTGCCCTGCAATGTCTGGATAGACTGAGCAGTGAATACCAAAATCGTGGATCTCAGGTAAATATCAGTAAACAATCAAAGGTTAATTCCAGATCGGGCTGGAGGGATTGCAATTTTACCTGCGAAGGGTTTAACTACAGTTATCGAATCTCGGGTTTTCACTGTGTACGAATTATCGCAACAGGTACTCCGGACAGATGCGGCAGGCATGCCACTGGAGTGGATCAACTATCAGGATGCGGTGCGGTTTTACCACGCCGGCAGGGTAGCGTTTTTCCTTGGGAGCCCGGTGTATAAATTGCGCGGAGGTATCAATTCACGCACTGGTTGCCGCAGTGAAATCGAAGTGAATGCGATCATTGCCACCCACGGCACCAATAAAACTCTGGTTCACGACTACATACCACCGCTGAGCAATCGCACGTTATTCAAGCGCGACGGGCGCATCTGCTTATACTGTGGACAGCACTTTATGGCATCGATGTTATCCCGCGACCATGTCACACCGTTGTCGCAGGGGGGCAAAGATGTCTGGAAAAATGTGGTCACCTCCTGCAAACGCTGCAACAACCACAAAGCCGGCAGAACACCAGAGCAGGCAGGTATGGGCTTACTCGCGATACCATTCCAGCCAACACACGCGGAGTACATTTATCTTAAAGGCAAACGCGTGCTGGCCGACCAGATGGATTTTTTACGTACTCACTTTCCGCGTCAGAGTCCGTTGCGTGATCGTGAAGATATTAAGTTCGAAGGTTCGCTGTAGCGAAAGCCACTACCTTAAAGGTCACAGTAAAAGCCTCAACTATTCGACTCTTTAAGCGCTCGTGAACGGCACAACGCGATTTGCGTAAAGCCGGTCATAGTGTGGTTTCATTCGCCGATACACTTGTTGCACACGCTCAGGTGTTTCCTGTAACTCCACGTAGCGTCGGGTCTGAGGAGTCAGTCCAGTGGATGCGCGCAGGTTCTGATGGAATGATCCGCCGTCCCACCAACTGTACTGATCGGTAGCAGCACCTGGTTCCCAGCTCAAAGCACTCTCAATATATTCAATGCCCACAGATTTGCAGAATCTGGCAACCATTTGATGTGGATGTTCCAGTAAGTCGTTACTGTCAAAAACCGGCGGTGGTTTACCGTTGATGGCGCTGAGTAAGTCAAACAGTGCTCGTTGCTCCGGAAATCCAACTTCGCCTTCATGAAAGTCCGGCCACTTGTCAAACATTGAAGTGATCGTTAATGCCGGATCACGAATTAAAAATGCATGGGTGAAGTGCGACAAAAATTCCTCGTCCCACAAATGGCTGATGTAGTGCGGGAAATCTTTTATAAATACCGGGTTTTTTTCTGCGCGCCTTTTGATGTCCTTCCAGGTGCTCTCCAGCGTTAGCCCTGGTGTGGTCTTGTCACCAGGCTTAAATCGTTGCCACAGCGGTGACTCACCCTGATACCAGGCTTCACCAAAGGGCTCGTGCAAACAGTCGAGATCACCACGCTGACGCATCATCCATTCGAACGCTGTAGAAGTTGAACGCGGGACTGCCCACAACGCGATTATCGGATACATTAAAGTGAGCTCAGCAAACGACCGTGTTCACCTACCGGTTTAATCGATAACGTTTTATAAATTCGCCAATACAGAGCTGTGTCGTTGGCAACTACGGGTTTGCCCAGTAACTCTTCAAGCATCGGGGTTACGTGCAGCATACGCTGCGGTTGATTGTTGGGGCCTGTGCGAAAGTTACACATGCCCTGAGCCAGGTACGCATCTGCTTCAGGTGCTTTGCTGGCAACGTATTCAAAGCTTTTTTTGGCCAGATCACCGTCAAACACCCAGCGACAATCATTAACTTCCTCCTGCGAGGTAAAGAACCCCTGATCGGCAAAATTTCCAGCCCAAACTACATCAAAGCCCGCCTCTTTCAGGAAGCCCGCAGTGCCCTGCCACCAATCCGGCCAGTGGTATACGCCATTCAATGCAACCTTTTCAACATTCATTTCACGCAGGGCTTCTACCGTTGCGTAGCCTGCCATATGCAAAGGTACACCGTATTTGTCTTCAAGCTGGCTGCAAAATTTACCTATACCCTCTACGCCCAGTCCACTGGCATGTACCCAGTTCGAGCCAACCTGTCCGCATACATCTGCACCGTTGTTTGCCATGCAATGAACAAACTCATCGAGCATATCGAACTTGTTTTTTCTTTGCTTAAGCTGATGCGCGTAGTCAGGTGCATGCATCATCCATCCATGCACCCCAACCGTTGATGGGCTAATGCCTGCGAAGTCGCTTGGCGCTGCATCCCAATCGTGGGGCGGGCAGGTAAAACCCACCTGATGTGGAAATAGCTTGTGCTCCGGCTTCCACTCTGTGGGCATAATGTAGCTTTCAGTCATTGACAGCTTCTCGCATCCACTGTTGTAACACCTTAATGGAATGTTCCGACTTAACGCCGCATTTTGGATCGACGACCAATGGACCGGGAACATAACCGCGACTGTTTAAACCTCTCTGTACAGACTCGACTAGATGAATATCTTCCTCTACGGTTGTTTCTCTGTCCTGCACTGCAAGTTCGTGCAGCATTTTGGCATCTGACCCATCTATTGAATACCAGCCGCGCCAAACAACCACGTGATCGTGATCGATCGCACGCCAGTGATAGGTATTCAGTACATTGCCCGGGTAGACCTGAAAAGACATCAACGGCCACAGAAACCACGATGAGTAATGTCCTGCATATTCATTGGCATTTAAGTCAATTGGATAAGTCATTTTATCCAGATTCTGACACTCGGTGGTATGTCGAAGGCAATACCCCTGAGGCTGAATATCGTAGGTGCTGGCTTTGACGATACCATTGGAAAAAGTCGGGTGATTCAGCTGACAGTGATAGCACTCTGAATAGTTTTCAATCGATACTTTCCAGTTACAATTTTCAGGTATCTCCAACCACTCGATTGGTTTTAGCTTTTGGATGTGCGGTACAAAGTCGCTTAGCTCTTGTCGAACATTTGGAAACCATTCATCCATGGGTTTTGCCAGTGGATCAAGATTGGCAAACAAAAAGCCGCAGAAATTCTCAATGCGAATTTCAGTTAAGCACACTGACGATACTTCAAACCCTTCTACTGCTTTAACGTTGGGGCCTGAACGCAGTTCGCCGGTAAGTTCATAACTCCACGAGTGATACGGGCAGACCACAATGGTGGTATTGCCTGAACCTCTCAGCAGCTGGTGTGCACGGTGCTGGCAAACATTAAAAAATCCCTTTATTTCGTTATCGCGAGTGCGTACACAAAACAGATCTTCTCCAGCAATTGAGAAGGTAAAATAGTCTCCCGGATTTTCGAGTTGTGACTGATGTCCGGCGAACTGCCAGGTATTGGCCAGCACACCGAGCTGTTCCGTTTTAAATATAGTCGGATCAGTGTAGTAACGTGCATCCAGTGATCTAACCGGTAAAGACATTGTCATTTGCCTTCCTCAAAATACAGGCCCAGCTCATGTCGGCGCTGGTGAAATGTCTTTACTCTATCGACGACTTTTGGCGTGCCCATGGCAATAACAAATGACAACAACGTTTCCAGTAGCGCGATAGTAGACACCGATGATGGGAAAAACTGTGGTGTTTCTGCCGATACCACAAACCCGTGATCAGACCCAGCGACTATGGGAGATGCAGCGCTGTCTGAAATACCAATCACCTGCACGCCTTGCTCACGCGCTATCTGTACTGCTTTAACCACTTCAGTTCTGTAAGGCTTGCAAGTTATGGCAATTAGCACATCGCGTTTATCTGCCCACGCAAGATCATCAACCGGAG
>CAYLZS010000382.1:0-9785 GCA_964388065.1 uncultured Granulosicoccaceae bacterium | reverse complement strand
GTTGGCAAAGGTAAATACCAACAGACAATCCAGAAAAGCCGTCAACTGAAGTGAGATCTTAAGATCGATAATGACACTCTGCCGGTAACCCACCGACAGAGTGCCAGGTGTTTTCTATGTGCGAGAAGTCACTTCAAGCAGGTGATAGCCAAACTGGGTTTTGACCGGGCCGTGAACCTCACCGACGGCTTCATTGAAAACGACTTTATCAAATTCAGGTACCATCATACCGGGGCCAAACGAACCGAGATCGCCGCCCTGCTTGCCAGAGGGGCAAGACGAGTGTTCAGCTGCCAGGGCAGCAAAGTCACCACCATCAGTGATCTGCTTTTTTAAGTCCAGACACTTCTCTTCTGAGTCAACCAGGATGTGTCTTGCAGTTGCTTGCGACATAAATTACCACCTTAATAGATTAGTTATAGTGAATACGATTAACTACTGCATGCCCAAACTTCTATAAGACCGCGCCTTTGGCTGTAATAACATTCTCCACACCAGAGATCGGATCTTCAGAAACTCGGACAGCAGAAACTAGGACATGCCAGGCTTCCAGACACCAGACGCCGACTGCATTTGCTCAGATTTTTGACGTGACACATCGGCGGCAACCTGACCCGCAAACGCCAGAAGCTCTTCAAGCACTTCCTGCTTTTGAGGCTCGGACATCTCTTCCTGACCGAGCAAAAAGCCCATAATGGCACTCAAATATTGAGATGCCACACCCGGATCTTGTGCTGCCGGATCGTGCTCAGCAAGCACATTTCTGACGTCGTTAACAATTTTTCCGCTGAGTTGAAGCTGTGACATGCAGTGTGCTGGTAAGCTAAAGAGACTGCTAGCGTAACAGATATACGTCTGTTCGTTTACCGGCAATCAGCCCAATGTTTATGTCACCACGCAAACAGAATAAAGTAGTCAACTACTGTTACAGGAAAACGACAATGAGTGTTCAGACAGTGATTCAGTCAAAAATTAAAACGGCACTGCAACCGTCGGTACTCGAGGTAGAGAATGAAAGCCATATGCACAGCGGGCCGGCAGCGGAGTCACATTATCGGCTGGTAGTTGTCAGCGAAAATTTCGCCGGCAAGAACCTGCTGGCGCGCCACCGAACAATAAACAAGTTGCTGGCAGAGGAACTCAGTGGCGGGGTCCACGCGCTGGCAATGCATACCTTTACACCGCAAGAGTGGACCGAGAGAGGTGAAACAGCGACTCCTTCACCGGCTTGCCGCGGAGGGTCCGCAGCGGAGAGCTAGTCCTGAAGTTCTACCTGCCAGACAGGTAACTCTTTCATCCGCTCATTAACCCGAGTGACAGACCCGTCTCGCAATAACCATTCGGACACCACTGTATTAAAGACAACCGCTTGAACATAGCCACGGGTTTCATCAAACGGAATTGTCTCTACCCAAAGATCGATCGCGACAGGTCTGTCTGCAATCCACTTTTTAACCCTTGACGGGCCAGCGTTATAAGCAGCAGCAGCGAGCGCGATATTGTCATCAAATCGACCCAACACATGATCGAGATACTTGGTTCCGAGCTGAATATTTAAATCACTGTCAATCAGCTTCCAGCTCGGTGCTTTAACACCAAGTTCTTTACCCATTTGCCTGGCAGTAGCAGGCATCAATTGCATCAAACCTATCGCACCTGCGGGTGATTTTATATCTGAAATAAAGCGGCTTTCCTGACGCATCACGCCATAGACGAACTCACGCGGAACATTGAAACGATCCGCAATCCTGCGCACGTAACCCGAATGAGCCACTGGAAACATCAACGCCAGTGCTTCCGATTCTCCTGCTTTATTCGCAGCGTCCAGCGCACGATCATACCAGCCCACAGACTCAGCAAGGTACGCTGCTGCCAGAAAACCCGCCTTCGAGGATGACTTCAACGCACGGTTCCATTCGCGTCGACCTTCCCACGGCAAGCCGACCAGAAAGTACTCAACAGCCTTTCTGATTACAGGTGACTTTTTCAGCTGAGTTAATTCAGCTTCGTTCGTCAAAGGTGTCGTAGTTTTGATCAGGTAGTCTTGCTGTAGCTTGTCCGCGGCAAGAAAACCGTAGTATTCAAACTCACCTGCAATGCCTTTATAGATTTTGTTCGCAGCTGATCTGAATCCCTGGGCCTCTGTACAACGCGCCCGCCAGTATTGCCATCGTGGCTGAGCCTGCTCTTTTTCGGCGAGCTTATCCAACTGGGCAATGCAACGCTTCCAGTCCCTGTCTCGCAAAGCGAGCCGTACGCGCCAGAAACGTACATCGCGATTTGCAACAACACCGGATAACAATGAAGCCGCCTCCGGCATGTTGCGTTTAGCAGCCAAAACCGCGTAACCGGCGAGTGTCTTTTGAATACTCTCGTCAATGAAACCAAACCGTTTAGCACCGGTGCGCCAAAACTCACTGGCCGCCAGCAAGTCCTTGCGTGCCCAACGCTTCAACAACAGGGTAGCGATTTCCCGATGATGAATACTGTCACCACGCATTACTTCAGACGGCAGCAACTCTTCGGGCTGGTCAGAGCTGTCAATCCAGGCACGCACAACACGCCCGTCACGCTTGTTGAAATATTTCAATAAGCGCCTGGCAGATTCAAGCTCGCCGCGTTTGATTAACGCGACAGTTCGACGCCAGAGTGCACCGGTTGGTACATCCGGCACGGCAGAAAGCAGAGATGAAAACGCTTCATTGCAGCTTTTGGTATGCCGATCGACATCAACCCACAAATCACGGCTTGATTTGTTGAAGCGTTTGGGTGACCCATTTTTAAAACCGGCAAGGAGGTCATCACAGGGATGCACAGGTACGTTTTCACCCAAAGACGCTTTTTGGTAATCCTGCCAGCGAGACAGCTCGACACTTCGGTCTTTTATCGCGCCCAGCAGACGCCTGTGCAACCGCTTGTCTTCCTTCAGCCCTGCCGCCAGATCCAGAAAGTCAGCCGGGACGGATGCTGAGTCAATTTTCTTTCTCAGCAAAAGGTAATCAAAGTACTCTTTTAGCGGATAGCCATTGAGCTCGTCACCACGCGCAGCGACAGTTTTAATTTCACCGGATTGCAACATTTCTGTCAGGTCCAGAAAAATCTGTCGCTGTTCGCTGTAGCGTTCCGAGAAAACATCACTTTCGGCCCGAGCTATATGGTGCGAGCTCATAAGTAAAACGAGAATTAGAATTTTTATAATTTTTGCGAGCATCTATTCTACTTGTCACGAATCTTTGCGGATAAAGCCTCTGACACACTCGATCTATAGATCGACCCAGGTGATCGACCCAGGTGATCGACCCAGGGTGATCGACCCAGGGGGATCGAGCAAGGCTTACACAAAAGGATGTTGGTTATGTACCGCCTATTTGCTTCCGTACTACTCTAACAAAACAAGCAATACATACACGTATAAACTTTGATACAAAAAACGATGTGACTATTGCTTAAGTTAGGTTACTTACTTGCTTATAATATTTTTATATCTGCTAAACGCAGCGCGACAGTCTACCAGCATTGGAATCTCTTGTGTTCTCTATTAACCGTTCTACAAACCCGTTAATCGACATTGGGGCAAACCTGACTCACGAGTCTTTCAGTAGTGATTTTGACGACGTAACTGCACGTGCTCAACAAGCAAATATAAATCACCTGATCATTACCGGATCTGACGTTAAAGACAGCTCAAAGGCAATCGCACTTGCGACGGCTAACCCAAAATTATTTTCCGCAACTGCCGGCATTCACCCACATCACGCTGACCAGTATTCAGACAAGACTCATCAGGCGCTTGACGAACTGTTGCAGTTAGACATAGTCAAAGCAGTTGGTGAAACCGGTCTGGATTTTTTCCGTGACGTATCACCTCGCGATCAGCAAATACAGAGCTTTCTGGCGCACTTGACGCTTGCAAAAAAATTCAATAAACCCTTGTTTCTGCACCAGCGTGACGCACATGGCACTTTTCTGGAAATCCTGACAAAACATCGCGACTCAGTGGGCAAGGTCGTCGTCCATTGCTTCACTGACACAGCTGAGGCACTGCGCGATTACCTCGATCTGGATTGCTATATTGGCATCACCGGATGGATTTGCGGCGAACGCAGGGGCGCTCATCTGCTTGAATGCGTCGATTCCATTCCGCTGAATCGACTAATGATTGAGACCGATGCTCCTTACCTGATGCCTCGCAACTTGCGACCGAAACCAAAAACCCGACGCAACGAGCCATGCACCCTGCCAGTGGTGCTGGAAGCCATTGCATCGGTAAGACCAGAGTCTGCCGAAGAACTGGCACTGGCCAGCACAGAAAACGCAATACAGTTTTTTGCACTTCAGCAATTGCCACAGCAAGCTTAGCCGGCGCGTCGTAACCCTACTCTTTGGTCGCCATTGCAACGGTATAAACCGGCCCCTGCTTTAGCTTTTTATAATTGCCGAAAAAATCCGTAAAGTTTCGTTTTACGAATTGTCTCAGGCCATTGATGGTGACTATGTAACAACATCCTCCAGACTTCAGTTTTGCATGGATGTCGCAAAACATCAGCGTGTACAACTCCTTACCGGATTTAGCTGGCAGATTGGTAACAACCAGATCGTAGTCCTGCGCCTCTACCTCATTTAGACCGTTACTAAGAAAGATGTCTGTGTTGGGTAGCTCGTTAACGAGCGCATTCTTGCGACAATATTCAATTGCGACAAAGTCCTTGTCTATCATCGTTACAGAGCCATTCGGACATAGCGACGCGAGCGTCAATCCAAGGGCACCGTAGCCGCAGCCAACATCCAGACACCGACTATTGTCTGCAATCGTCAGATGATCCAGCAGCAGGCGACTACCCGGATCTATTTCTCGTGGTGAGAACAACCCCCAGGTTGTATGAAAAGTGAGCATCTGCTGACAAAGTGTTTCCGAGAACACAATATCGCGCCGGTATTTTTCCAACTCGGCAAACGAAGGCAGGGGAATCATTACAATACTCGTTGAACTGTTGCATAATTATCGCAGCAGCTGGGGCCGAACCTCAAACACAGACGGATTTACCCTATATATACCAAGGTCGGTTTACGACCGGGTGATGAGCTAAGGGCACAAGGATTTGGCAGACGGAATTGCCCTGTGTTTCAAACGGAAGCTATCGGCCAGAACAGCAACGACAGAATTCAATATTTAGTGGACTTATCATGCGGTTAATTTTACTCGGCGGCCCAGGGGCCGGGAAGGGGACTCAGTCCGTTTTCATCGCCGAGAAATACTCAATTCCGAAGATCTCAACCGGGGACATGCTGCGCGCAGCCATCAGAGCAAAGACCGATATCGGCCGCCAGGCGAAAGTTCTGATGGACAAGGGCGAACTGGTACCCGACGAAATGATTATCGGGCTGGTAAAAGAGCGCATCAGCCACCCGGACTGCAAATCCGGCTTCCTGCTCGATGGCTTCCCCAGAACCATTGGCCAGGCAGAGGCGCTAATGCAAGGCGGCATTAGCATTGATGCAGTAATTGAAATTGGCGTCAATGACGACGAAATCGTAAAGCGCATCAGCGGTCGACGGGTCCACCCTGACTCCGGACGCTCCTATCACATTGAATTCAATAAACCGAAAAAAGAAGGATTCGATGATTTGACCGGAGAACCACTAATTCAACGCGCTGATGATTTGGAAGAAACCATCAGACACCGCCTCTCGGTTTATCAAAAACAAACAGAACCACTAATCAGCTACTACAAAAACCTCAGCGAGAAACACGGTGACGACGCGCCCGTGTTTATATCTATCAAAGGAATTGGCCAGGTTGAGGAAATTCGCGATTCCATACTAAAAGTGCTGGAAGACGTTAACGACACTATTTCGTAAACAGGCATTTTGTGAAAGCCAAAAAAAAGGGGCTTTAAAAAGCCCCTTTTTCCCATCACTACTAAACTGTACTCTTTTAACGTAACTTCACATCCAGTGAATCCAGTGTTTCCATCGTCACACCACCTCGCGCCAGGTTAGATGCCCTTTGGTAACGCTCAACCGCATCCAGTGTTGAACTACCGAGCACACCATCAATATCACCCGGATTAAAACCTTTTGCCTTAAGCGCTTGCTGCAGGTTGGCAATGATGTCCTGATTTACGTTTGTCTCACATAATATTGGTTGCCAGCTAAGCCTCTCTGACCCAACCTTTACACGCTTGGTTACTGTCTGAAACTCGACCGGTAAGCTGACACGCTGCTCGCGTGCAGGCTCAACCATTTTACGAACTCTTATGGTGCTGAAGGTAGCCGGTTGAGTTGACTTTCTAACTTCAGCAGGCTTATCGACAACTTGCTTGCGTATTGTTTTGAAAACCGCTGGTACATCAACTGATCGGGTCGTCGCAGGATTTTTCACTATTGTGCGGGATATAGTTTTGAACGTTGCAGGCTCAACCACCAGACACAGGATTTCACCGGTGGTGTTGTCGATTTTTTCAATCGGTCCGCGGCCTTTTTTCCAGACAGTCTGCTCTGGTCTGTCCAACACACGTTCGGATACCGTTTCGTATTCAGCCGGCACCGGAACAAGCCGTGTACTGGCAGGCTCCACCATGATCCGCTCTTCGACCCAGCGATAAACCGCAGGCACTACAGTGAGCGTTTCCGATGCCTCTTTGGACAGAACGCGCTCTTCAACCCATTCGAATTTCGCAGGGATGATGGTGACTCTCTCACTGGCCTCGCGTTTAACCACCCTTTCGCTGATCGTATCGAACTTGGCTGGAACCAGAACTTTCGCATAACACTCACCAGGCTTGGCATCTGGTGGATAAAGACTGAGGTCACCGTTACCTGCATCCTGCGATTCAGCGACACCTGTGGCAAAAAGCGTTAATGCCAGGGAAGTAGCAATTTTGTGGAATTTAGAGGACATATCAACAATCTCTTAATGGTTGTTTTCGGTACTGGGTAGCTCACAATTCGAATGTTGCGATACTGTTAGATGCATTATGTCGCAAAGCTTACCAGTTTGTCACCCCGTAACAAATAATTTTCAATGTGATTCAGTTTTAAAACGTTCTTATTCGCGCAAAACCTTCAGAATCAAGCAATTCGCCGGTTTCCAGGTCAATATCCGGGTAATCCAGGCCGTGCTCGTCGCAGTACTCAGCCTCCCTGCGCCGGTACCATTTGAAAAGCGTCCTGTTGTAGGTGGCCTGATCCAGGCGACGCGCGGAATAGAAACCGGCCGCATCACGTTGTCGCTGTGCCTCGGTCAATACAATCGCAGCAGCAACCGAGACATTGTAAGACTCGACCATACCCTGCATCGGAATACTCACGTGGTCATCTGCCAGAGCTGCCGCCTCTTCGCTGACACCAAACAACTCGGCACCGAAGAGCACTGCAGTTTTCTGACAGTAATCAACCTCCCGGAAATTGCCTGACCGATCGCTCTTGTGCACAGCGACAATTCTGAAACCTTCGTTTTTGAGTCGCTCCATTGCCGTCTCAATGTGGCTATGTACACTGAGATCGAGCCACTTGTCACTACCCATGGCAATACCACTGCGCGCTCTGAAGTCTTCATTCTCGGGCATGACAGCATGCAAACTGAACACACCCGCAGCATCACAGGTTCGCATCACTGCAGAAACATTGTGCGGCTTGTGCATGTGATCGGTAATTACGGCAAGGTCTGGCTGTCTCTTCTCAAGACACGCCTTTATTTTGTTAAACCTTTCTATTGTCACGGCTAACTTTCAATTACCTCTCGCAAGGCGTGATGAGTTGCCTCCGGCTTTTCAGACATCATCATATGACCACAGTCCATCAAACAAATTTCGCGCGCATTTGGAAAAGCACCTAACAATTCGACTGCGTTTCTGCGTGGTGTCATCTGATCAAGCTCTCCAAGTATCAAACCGACCGGACATGAAATTTTCGCAGCAGTTTCAAGACCGCTCCTGTACTCGTTGCAGGCATTAAGTGCGGTGTACAACACACCATCATTTGCACTTTCAAGGATTCGCTCCGCCAGTAGCTGGGCTGAGATTCCGGCAACCGGATTACACCCAATCTGAGAGCCAAAACTATGGCCAAACAAAGAAATCATATTGACAGCAGATTGATCATTCGCACGCGCCGCATCGAGCAAAGGCTCACCTACAACCATAGGTACAGCAGTACCCAGCATCGCCAGGCGTTTTACATTCGGTAGCAGGGATGCTGTTTCCAGCGCAACCAGTGACCCCATGCTGTGACCAACAATGTTTACAGAATCAGTGAGACCCAACTGTTCGACAACCGCACTGACAAATTCTGCATTCTGTTCAATACTCGCCAGTGGCTCACCATCGGAAAGCCCGTGACCCTGAAGATCCAAAGCTGCAACGTTTAAACCCGCCTTGGCCCAGTATCTGGCCATCAGTGTCCAGACAGTGTGATTCATTCCAGCGCCATGAATGAACACAATATTGTCGCATCCGGGTTTATGTTCTTCACCGCCGGTGTAAACATAGACCTCCTGACCTGCAGCTTTAATCTTCATGACACAGGCTCTTTTTTTGCGACTTTCTTTTGCGATGCCTTAAGAGCCGCAGACAGATCGTTGATAAGATCCCGCTGGTCCTCAAGACCAATAGATAGCCTTACCAGTCCCTCGGAAATACCCGCCTCCTGCAACGATGCTGCATCCATCCGGCTGTGTGTTGTACTCGCCGGATGAATAACCAGAGACTTGGCGTCACCAACATTGGCAAGGTGCGAAAATAAACTTAGCCTCTCTATAAAGCGTCGACCCGCATCGCGGCCGCCCTTCAATTCAAAACTAAATACCGCCGTAGATCCGTTCGGCAGCAACTTCGCAGCGAGCTCCTGGTCCGGGTGATCGGGCAGTTCCGGGTAGGCAACACTTGCAACGGCTTCATGCGATGCTAAAAAATCAACTACCGCACGGGCATTCTCTATGTGTCGGCTCATGCGCATGGATAACGTTTCACAACCCTGCAATAAATAAAAAGCATTAGCCGGGCTCATACTGGCACCAAAGTCACGCAAGCCCTCTTTACGCGCACGCATGGCAAAAGCACTTGGACCAAACTCTTCAACGAAATTCATCCCGTGAAAACCATCGTAAGGTTCAGAGAGTTGCTTAAACTTACCGGATTTAGCCCAGTCAAATCGACCGGAATCAACGACGCAACCGCCCACGGCAACACCATGGCCACCGACAAACTTGGTTAGTGAGTGCACAACGATATCTGCACCATGCTCTATCGGTTTTATCAGACACGGGGGTGTCAGGGTCGAGTCAAGAACCAGTGGCACACCAGCGTTATGTGCAATCGTTGATATCTTCTCGAGATCGAGTACTTCGCAACCGGGATTCGCAACAATTTCTCCGAACAGCAGTTTCGTGTTATCGCGTATTGCATCGTGCCATTGTTGCGGATCCTGCGGGTCGACAAAGGTAGTTTCTATGCCAAATCGCGGCAGTGTATAAGCCAGCAGGTTGTGGGTTCCACCGTAAAGCGCACGTGATGCAACAACATGTGATCCTGTACCGGCCAGTGTAGTGATCGCCAAGTGGATAGCAGCCATACCGCTTGCGGTGCAAACTGCCCCTACTCCCCCTTCAAGAGCGGCCATGCGCTCCTCAAGTACTGCCACCGTTGGGTTGGATATTCGTGAGTAAACATGTCCGGCCCGACCGACATTGAAGAGCGAAGCTGCATGCTCGCTGTCCTGAAATACAAACGAAGTGCTCTGGTATAGCGGTGTCGCGCGCGAACAGGTGGCCGGGTCGGGTCGCTGTC
>CAYLZS010000381.1:0-2453 GCA_964388065.1 uncultured Granulosicoccaceae bacterium | reverse complement strand
GCTTTGCCCCGGCGTTGATGGTGTTTCAAATGTATAAGTGTTGTCGCCATTGTCTATCAGTGTATCCGACGCTGGTGCCGTGACAGAGACTACTTGAATAGACTCTGAGGTACCGTTTGGTATAGTGCCGATCAATTGATCTTCGATGGTTAAATCGCCACCACTGAAGTCAAACGACGCGTTGATCGGTTGTACACCCAGATCAACATCTTTTGCCTGCAACGCAAACTCTATGGCGAGTTCGTTTTCCCATGCTTCCTGTGCTTGTGCACTAAGGGCAATATCGTGTTCTATTTGCCCGATTGTATGTTCCAGCGTCCAGTTTGCCTGCAGATTGTCGTGACCGGTCCTGTCTATGCTGGCGGCAACGTCTGTTTGTGTAGCCTCTGCCAGAGTGTCAAGCAGAGCAATGCCCTCATCTGAGGCGGCAAGATTGCAACCGTAGATAATTAAGTCTGCAGTGTCGGTCAATGACTGCTGCCACTGATTCAACAGTTCAATATTTTCCTTCGCTGTCGCGTCGTCCAGCCACGTATCACCAATCTTTACCCCCTGGCTTGTTCCGTGAGAGATTATATGAATCGCTGTTACCGAATCCTGAGCTGCTATTTCATGGCTTATCGTTGCAAGTCCATCTTCGTTTGACTCAAGCTGAACAATTTTGGCATTTCTGCCGTTGTTTATCTGCTGCTGTAAATCGTCAATCAGAATTTGTCTTTGCGGCACTGATATATCTATGAAAATAA
The DNA here is from genome assembly GCA_964388065.1 of uncultured Granulosicoccaceae bacterium. GTDB lineage: Bacteria > Pseudomonadota > Gammaproteobacteria > Granulosicoccales > Granulosicoccaceae. Next base: position 1,707 of record CAYLZS010000381.1, on the reverse strand, counting down.
GCTCTATGCCGGTTTCAGGGGAGGCTCCGATCTGAGTGACCGCATCCTGTGTGTCATCGGCACTGGTATCTGCTGACCATTCAGTGAAATTCAGCCCGATTACATCCGCCGAATACAGGACTCTTTCTTCCAGTGGTTCCAGTCGGATCGACTTCGCAGAGTTTTTTCCCTCATCCACAGAAAAGCCCTGATTGCGATTTCCGCCGCCAGGGTGATGTTGCTTCCTATTTTTGTTCTTGCCTGCCACCGATTGCGTTTGAGCCAATACGCGTCGTTAAAATTCAGACGCAAAGATTGAAAATCTATCAATAGGCAATCGGCGGAATGCGATAGAACCTGAATGAGGTTCTGTTCTTAACGAGAGATATTGTGTCTCCGGATTTGCAGTTAAGATGCGCGAATTACTTTGTGTTGCAGTTAATTTTGGTTGGGAATTGAGACGACGTATACAAAAACCCCAACGGTAAGGCAAATATGTGTTCAGGCTTTAGAAAAATGAGTGCTGTGTTGTTCTGGTTTTAGCGGGTCAGGCTGCGAAGAAGCTGTCTATCGATTGCTGTATTTCATCAAGGTTCGCATCCACGCTGTGAGTAACCTCTTTTTTGCTCATTAACTGTGATGCGTGTGCTGGTACTGAAGGTGTGACACCGGTGGCATTTTTAACTGCATCACTAAACTTGGCTGGATGTGCTGTTTCAACAATGACGGTCTCCGTGTCTTCTTCTGTTTGCATCTGCAGATAAGCGTGCACTGCTGTGGCGGTATGCGGGCAGATAGTTTTATTAAACTCCTGTTGCATGATGCGCATTGTCTGGTTGGCGTTGTCTTCTGTACATCTCATGGCAGAGAAGTCTAAACTCAACATTTGCATTTCAGTATCAGATAGTTCGTAGCGGTTAGTACTTTCAAGTGATTTTTGTGCGCTGCTGACATCTGCGCCACTATTGCCCTTGATATGCCACAGCAAGCGCTCAAAGTTACTCGAAACTTGTATGTCCATACTGGGTGAAATCGTTTTGACAGTACGTTGTCCCTGCATCACACTGCTTTCGAATAATCGTGGCAGCACGTCGTTGTCATTCGAGGTGACGATCAGTTGCTTGATTGGTGCGCCCATTTGCTTGGCAATATACGCCGCATAGACATTCCCAAAATTACCGGTCGGCACAATGAAGTTGCTGAGTTTTCCGGTCTTTGACTTTATTAGTCCGCTGGTACGAAAGTAGTACGCAGTTTGCAGCAGGATTCTGATCATATTGATCGAATTAACTGCTGTATAACCGTATTTTTGTGCAGCATCTGTTTGATACAGCGCTTTAACCATGTGTTGACAGGTATCAAAATCACCTTTAACACACAGAGTTAAAACATTGTCGGCACCAGTGGTTGTCATTTGCCTGCGCTGAAAATCAGAGACACCACCTTCGGGGAACAGAACTACAGCGCTCAGGTTTTCACGATTGGCAAAAGCGGAAACCGTTGCAGCGCCGGTATCGCCGGAAGTGGCGCACAGAACCATTGCCTGGCGGTTCTGATGTTTTAGCGTGGTGGCAATTATTTCTGCCAGTGGCGCGAGTGCGAAATCTTTAAATGCGAGAGTCGGGCCGTGCATTAGCTCCAGAGCCCAAAGGCCTTCTTTGATTTGATTCACGGGCGGGCCGACCGGACGTGTGAAGCTTTCCATGGCTCTGGCGACTGCCTCTGAGA
>CAYLZS010000380.1:0-6664 GCA_964388065.1 uncultured Granulosicoccaceae bacterium | reverse complement strand
GTCTATCCCGGTGCCTGAATCTTTCACCTTAAGCTCAACGTAATGCCCAGGAGCCAGATCTTTAAAAAACCGGTTACTCTCGTTTTCAAATATTTCAAAACTTTGCGTCCTTACCTGAATATGACCACCATCCGGCATCGCATCGCGAGCGTTTATAATCAGATTTAGCAGAGCACTTAATAAAGAGCCTTTATCTGCGTTAACCGCCTTCAGGTCATCGTCCAAATCGATTTCAATCTCTATGTTTTCTGGAATAGTACGACCAATCCAGCTGACAGAACGCTCGACAACCTTATTTAAGTCCAGCGGCTTGGGCTCCAGAACCGCCACTTTCGCAAATGAGAGCAAACTTTGAGTCAGGTCTGCTCCTTTTTCTGCAGCATCCATTGCATCTTTCAATGCGATATCAACAACGCCTGCTTTCTCGCGACCCCCATTATGATCAAGAGCGATTTCGAGGTTAGTTGTAATAGCCGCTAAAATATTATTAAAGTCGTGCGCCACGCCACCACTGAGTTGAACAATGCTTTGATGACGCTGCAGGGTTGCCACAACCTCCCTTTCACGTAGCGTTTCGTCTTCTGAATTTTTCAGATCACGCAAACCTTCTCGCCAATACTCAGTCAGTTTGGCCGCGACGCTTGAACCCCAATAGACCATCCCACCATAACATATGGCATAAAGTCCCCAGTTTATCGGCTGCACCATATAGTCTTGTAGGTTTGTACTCGATTGGATAACACCGACTACATACAATACTCCAACACTTACGATCACCAGAAACATCAATAAGGCAAATAATAAAGCCGGTTTTTTTCCGTGCACGCCGGCAATTATTATCGGAAATATTGTAATAATAACAAGAGCTGGCGACGTCAGCCCGAACCTGACTAACGCAAGTACAGGAACTATCACAAAAATCGCAAGTACCCCACCCATCACTATTGACCGCGGGATTTTTTGCCGAAAAAACAAACCGAAAAAGAGCGTACTGCAAGCCACGAACTGAACAGCAAGAATGGAAGTAATCCCGTACTGGTATATCCAAAATAACAACACAGACACGGCCAATACCGCAACGTACATCAGGCCGACCAGAGATTGATCAATTAACTGCTGCATCCTGTTCTCCGGATGAGCGGCTATGTTGGATAAACTATTTTTAACTCTTGAATTTCCAGTAAAGTCGCCAGCTATGTTAACTGGCTTCGAATTCCTCTTTGAACTCAACAAAAAATGTCCCTCTATACTGATTGCAAGGATCTTAATTCTCACTAACTTTAATCAGTTACTGTAGTTACAAACTGAAAAACCACACAATGAATTTGCTTCCGATAATAGCGTTAACGAAAGTTGTTTTATCCACTCAATAACCAGTAGCAGCAGTATATTTTAAAGCCATTAATAGCTTGAATATTAAGTCAACAATCAGACACATCACACACACAACAACTCATCACCGATGCACATTTTTCGCACTAGATAATTCTCATCAGTTGCTTTGAAAAATAGTATCTGCTCATCTGTGTCGGTGACCGTCGCTGATCGCAAGAAAGCACTCTTCTGACTCTTCGACGAGCCATTCATAACGATAGCTCCGCCTCATTTTGGGCAGTTCGGTTAAACGCAGCCCCGCCAGATTTCTGACCACAAGCCTAAATATCGCCGACGTCAGGATCTCGAAGATTTTTCACACGGCGTGTAAATCGCTCCACGTCACTCAATTGCGACACATCAAACAGGCGCAGCATGACTAAAATACTACGCGGTCAACATTGCACCAGTGCCGCCTACAGGTAAAAATAGTGGTTCTTAAACACAGAGACTAACTATGGCCGATCAACGTATTGCACTGGTTACCGGCGCTGCTCAAGGAATTGGTTACGCCTGCGCTGCCGCCTTAAAAGATCTCGGCGCACGTCTGATTCTCTCTGATATCAACGAAGACGGGCTCAACAAAGCAGTCGCGACACTTGGCGATGACACTGTCGGGATTGCCTGTGACATGGGTGATGAAGGCATGGTCAATCAACTCTACGATCAAATAGAAAAAGATCACGGCGCACTGCACATGTTAGTTAACAACGCAGGCATTGCGCTGCCGGGAGATTTCCTCGAAACCAGTTTTGATCAGTTCAAGCAGGTGATCGACGTCAATTTAATGGGAACGTTTTTATCTACACAACGTGCCGCAAAAATTATGATTGCGAATAATATCGAAGGCACCATTGTAAATATGTCTTCAATAAATGCAGTTGTCGCTATACCGTCTATCGCTGCCTACTGTGCTTCAAAAGGTGGCGTGGCACAACTAACCAAATCATCTTCACTGGCACTGGCACCGCATAAGATTCGCGTTAACGCTGTCGGCCCGGGCTCTATAGATACCGATATGCTCGCTGCAGTTAACGCCAATCCGGAGGCGATGAATATGGTGATGTCACGCACACCCATGCAAAGATTGGGTGATGCGAAAGAAATTGCTGAAGTAGTTGCATTTCTTTCAAGTGAGAAGTCCAGCTATATCACCGGTGAGACAATTTACGCGGATGGTGGTCGATTAGGTATGAACTACACCTGCTAGCTGTGGCAGATCTGTGGCATCCGACAGACCCACCAGATTGAAGGCGGGTTCCTGCAATACAATATGCTGTCAGCGCACGCTCTTGACAGGAATAACCAGGCCTGAATAAAGACTACCGTCGTTAAATGCATCCAGCATGGCATTTTTTACCAACTCCAACTCTGCGGAGCTCAGCGTAGTTTCTGCGAGTTTCATAAATCTCTTTATATCATCAGTGTCATGGCTGGCTTCACCATCCACTGGTCTGTTCGCCTGTATATGCAACGCACCATCGATACGGCCCAGCTTTATCGGCTGGTTAATTATATTGACTGGCGTATCCACATCTACGTTTGCAGCCAATTCTGCTATATGATCCGGATACAGCCGGATGCAGCCATGACTAACTCTGAGCCCGACACCGGCAGGCTTGTTGGTACCATGAATCAAATAGCTCGTATGCCCGACTCGCAACGCAAACTTACCCAGCGGATTATCGGGCCCGGACGCTACCCGTTCAGGCAGAGTGAGACCGGCAGCACGATATTCCTGATGTATTGACTCAGGTGGTGTCCAGACCGGATTCTCGGTTATGGATGTAATTGCCGCGTTCATTGTAGGGGTTTCCCAGCCCTGTCGACCAATGCCTACCGGGTAAATATGCACTGTATTTTCACCTCTGGGAAAATAGTACAAGCGCATCTCAGGCAGATTAACGACAATACCTTCTCGCTTTACCGCAGGCAGAATATATTGCACGGGTAGTTGCAGTGGCACACCTTCACCTGGCAACAACGGATCAACATCCGGATTAGCTCCAGTGAATGCTGCAGCACCTACCTCATATTCCAGTGCCAGCGAATACATGGAGTCTTCAAATTTCGACAATACAAACCGGGGAGTACCAACAATTGTTGTATTGCTATCAATTTCATAGCTACTCGCATGCGCTGCCAACGACAGGCACGAACAAACCGATAAAACCACTGTCAGAAAACTTGTATGCAATTTTGACTTCACTACACTGAGTCTTTAAAAGCTTCCAGCAATTCTTCCTTACCTGAGCCGTAAAGGTTCTTCGCCTCTCGCTGGATTTGTTGCTGCAATGAGGTAGTAGCCGGTTCAGCCTCGCTATTGTGCAAAGTATTTTCAGCAGTAGAGTCTACCCCGGCCTTTACTCCATCATAAGCGGCTTGCGAATCGCTGTTACTCTCACCAGGTTCGTTGCTTTCGTCAGTCCCGTTACCGCTATTATCAGATTGTTTATCCTCGGCAGATGGCTCCTGCAACCAGTCCAGTAACTCCAGATTAGATGGATCACTCTGGTAATCGTAACTGACGAAGTGTGGTGCACAGTGAATCTCCGGAGCTCGCACTGAGTATTCGTCGAGTAAATCGCCACCGGATAGAATATCGTTCTCTCCAATGCGAGTTGGTATTTCTTCACCCTCTTCCCGGCCTTTCATGAAGTCGGTAGTGAGTATTCGAGCTGTGTTCGGCACTTCCCGCACGGTGCCCGGCTCGAACTCGATTGTCGAACTGATTGAAACCGGAGGCGCACCTACAGTTTCCGGCAACGCCAGCAGAAACAACGGCTCACCAGCGCCCGCTAACAGCATGTCTGACTCAGACGCTTCATTGTTATCCGGAGTAGGATCTATACCGTTAGAGGTATCATCAGTTATAGATACTGAATTGGTAAACAGCTGATCTGCTGTATCCAGATTGGCGGTCGGCAATACTTCGGCAATAATGGTGAACGTTTCCGTCTGCCCAACCTCGAATTCGTTGATATTCCAGATAATCGTTCCATTCGATGCATCTACGGTCCCTCCAGCAGGATCAACAATGGTTAGTATATCTACAGGGAACACATCAGTGATCACCACATTGGTTCCAGTCTGTGTGCCCACATTACCCGCTGTGATCACATAACTGATTTGTTCCGTCGGAGCGACCATAGTGGTATCACTGGTTTTACCAATGACGTAGTCCGGGGCTGCTATTATTTGATCAGTGACAGAATCTGCATTGTTATCAGGATTCGGATCACCCCCGTTTAAGCCGTCATCAGTTACTGATGCACTATTAGAGAACTCGTCATCAGCACTTTCCGATAAACCATCAATATTGGCGTTTTGCGGATTTGCGACAACACTTTCAACAGTTAACGTCACGCTCTCATTAACAGCAAGCGCTGGTATCTCCCAGCTGATTAGTCCTGTCGATGAATCGTACAATCCACCAGATGAAATAAATGTCGGCGCACCGAGCGCTTCGGCCGGGAACTGATCGCTAATCACAACACCTGTACCTTCATGAGTGCCTACATTTGTTACCTGCAATGTATAGTTTAGCGAATCACCGGCATTCAGAGGACTATTGGCAGAACTGCTTTTGGTTAGCTGATAGTCCGGCGCTGTCAGCGTAACTGAATTAACCGCACTGGTAACAAGACCATCTGTATGATCCCTCGCTGCATCATCGAACCCGTCTTCAGTATCAGCACCAGACAAAGTACTCCATTCAACCGAAACTGTATTATCGACGCTGGCACCGAAGTCAGTTGTCTCTGCAGTTAGCAGCGCCTGGTAGCTAATAACCATCTCCTGACCATAAGCAATATTGTCAAAAGACAAAGCCAGCGTATTGCCACTTGAAAGATCTGTTACGTTATTATTACCCGCAACTGGAGAGCCATTGATAAATATTGAATCAGGATCGAGCAATGCACTTTGCGGGAGCATATCGACAACGCTAACATCACGTGCATCTGCGCCATTTGCTACCGGCTCATTGGTGACTATCACAGAGTATGTCAATATCTGTCCAAGGTGTGGCACAGTGTCATCAGCTGATTTACTCACACTGATAACAGGCCCGAGTACTGTTACCATCGGTGCGGCAGCCGACGTTACATCATCTGACGTACCGTCATTGTCAATATCCCATCTGAGCGTTGCATTGTTGCCAAGCAATATTCCCGGTTGAACCGCGCTCTCATTGGCGACAAATACCCGATAAGTCAGCGTCAGTGTTTCAACTGTAGAGTTATCAAGATCAGTATTGGTAACTGTGCCTAAATTAAACTGCAGATCACCTGTTGTTCCAAACGCAGGTGCTGCAATATCTGAAAAATCACCAATACCGGAATCGGTGGTCAGGCTGGCAGATGGACTATCAGTCTCTGCAACAATACTCAGCAGTGAATCAAAAGCCAGGCCTTCATCAAGCGTGTCCCGGATTTCTGCCAGCGCTGTCACTCCTTGAGGTACATCAATCACAAGCTGATAAGTAATGTACTCACCAGTAACCACATGGTTGTTCGAATTAACCGTGCTGTCTACGCTGGTACTGATTAGTGTTTTAGAAAGATCAGCAATCGAGAAACTATCACTATCTGCAGCTGACTGTTGCGACTCTGCCAGCGGATCAAACACATCTGCACCATCAGTCGGGTTGGATGCATCAAGAGAGCTCCAGACAATCGTCGCTGTATTCACGACGGTATCACCCGCTTCCACTGCATTGCTGATAATACCACTAACCGTCAATGTCACTGACTCACCGTGCAGCAGATCGAAGCTTGCGTGCTCAAGGTTATTACCGTTCAACACAAATCCGCTGACCGGATTACCGGTGCCATCTACCGCGGACTCAATAACCAGTGATGACAGACCAGCTGGCAAAGGATCGGTAAAAGCTACATCGTAGGCCGATGCACTGGAACCTTCACTATGCGAAATATCAAATTGATAGGTAATTGAATCACCGGTTTCACCGGGTATTTCAATGACCGATTTCTGTAATTGAAGCTCAGGTGCTGCAACAGTTACATCTGGTGCAGTCGCCTGAGTAACACCATCGTCTGCTCCGTCATTTACACCATCACCATCAATATCCCATCTGAAGCTGACCGAGTTGTTCAGCGCAGTGCCAGGCTGGGCTGCTGAATCATTGGCTACATACACACGATAATCGATTGTGATGGTTTCTACTATGCCGGGCGCTGCTGTGTTGGTAATATCTCCCAGTGGAATGCTGACGGTATTAGCCTGCGTATCATAATTTGCCATTACGGACGCAAAGCCACCAGATGAA
>CAYLZS010000379.1:0-9860 GCA_964388065.1 uncultured Granulosicoccaceae bacterium | reverse complement strand
TATTAGAGCCGTATAACAGCCGTTTTACAGACGTTTAGAAGCCGAAAAACATAAAACACACCCGTCCGAGGGACGGGACGGCACTCTCCGAGCGAGGTACGAGCAAAGGCGCAATATACATTACCTTCGGCAATGTGCGATACTCCGTATGGATTTCGCTAGGTACTGCGTACCAAGCTGCATAAAAGCAACGGCAAAAACAGGGATTCCCGATGTCTCAACCGACACCAGAAATCGATCACGATCCACGCGATCAAACAACAGCGGAAGCGGTCTTGCTCCCGCCGACGACAATCACCAGCGGCGATTGTCGATCAGCAGAACGCACCATCGAACCAGCGCCTGCAGTCGCTAACTTCGATCACGAATATTTCTACGCGGATCCCCAACCCTGGCCGTAGTCGATGATTGAATTCGCTCGCACTCACATCATCGGCAGGGCAGCTGGGCACAGCGCAGTGAAAGCAGCTGCGTACCGTTCCGGTACGAAGCAAAAAGATGAATGGAACGGGCTTACTGCCGACTACGGTTTCCGAGCCGCTGAGGTCGCACACAGCGAGATATTGCTACCGGACGGTGCACCAGTAGAACTTGCAGATCGAAACACGCTCTGGAACGAAATACAGTTCGCAGAGGACAAATCCACACGACGCTCAACCGCGCAGCTTGCGAAAGACCACATCATCGCTCTGCCACGCGAGCTATCGTTGAATCAACAAATCGAACTTGCGCGGGACTTCGCGCAAACGATTGTTGATCAGGGTGTTGCCGTTGATCTCAATGTGCATCTGCACAGTGAAGACAACCCACACGCTCATCTGATGACTACTACCCGCGTCATCGATGAGAACGGCATCGGAGGCAAAGCCAGGCACCTGAATGGTGGTTTTGCTAATGGCAAAAAAATCGTTGAAGCAGAACAGTTGCGCCACGATTGGGCGAGATTTCAGAACCAGTGGTGTGAGGATCGCGGCATTGATCTACTGGTCACGAACAATGATGGTCAGTGGCAACCGGAGTTACACAACGGGCCAAAATCTCACATGTCGATGCTCGATAATCCGCTGCCGACTCGCGAAGATCGAGAGCTCGACCGCGTGGAGGCAATTCAGGCAAACGTTGATAAATTGATCCAGCGAGTCGCAAAACAAAAAGCCGTTTTCACTACTCACGATCTTTACCGAGAACTACACAAACATGTCAGCGATGATCAGATATTCGCGGAAACGAAAATTATCCTCGATGCTCATCTGAAAAAGTCAGGGCCTGGTCGGATTGGTAAAGATGACAAGCAGTATTTTACCGTTCGCAAAACGCTCGATACCGAGCTTGAGTTGAAGAACATTGCGACCGAGCTTTTCAAGCCTGCGAAAGCGCATAGTCTGGTGGGCGATGATCGGCGTGAACGGATCATCAAGAAGGACTTTGATTTTCTCAGTGATGAACAGAAGGGTGCGGTTGCTCATGTTACTGGACCCGAGCGACTGTCCGTGGTCATCGGTTTTGCGGGTACTGGTAAATCGACAATGCTTAAAGCTGCCGCGCGGTGTTGGAAATCGACCGGCCAGCGCGTAATGGGTGCGGCACTCGCCGGTATTGCTGCAGAAGGTCTGGAGCAGGGCGCGGATATTAAAAGTACCACGATACACAGTCTGTTGATGCGAATAGAAAATGGTAGTGAGCGATTACAACGCAACGATATTTTAGTCATCGATGAAGCTGGAATGCTCGATACCGAATTGATGCATAAAGTGATGAAGCAGGTTAGTCGAGCAGGTGCGAAAGTCGTACTGGTCGGGGATGCAGAACAGCTGCAGCCAATACAGGCAGGTGGGCCATTGCGATCACTGTCAGAGCAGGGTGGTTATTGTGAGATCGGTACTATCCGACGACAGCACTCTGAGGAAGACCGAAAGGCGACAGCTGACCTTGCGAAAGGCAAGGCCAGTGCCGCCTGGAACAGTTACGACTCTCGCGGCCACGTAAACCGTAGCGCCACGACTCATGAAGCCATAGAGACACTTGTAGCGGATACGGTTTCTGACATTGAAGCAGGTAAAAAAATCGCCGTACTAGCGCACTCGAATAAGGCAGTAGATCAAATCAACGAATCGGTTCGTGAAAAACGCATTGCGACCGGAGCGCTTAAAAACGAACACACATTTAAAGCACGAAAAACGAAAGAAGATACTGCCAAAATAATTAATATCGGTGTTGGTGATCGAATCTTGTTTCGTAAAAACGATACTGGCATGGGGGTTAAAAACGGATCACTCGGTACTGTCACTGCTGCTGCGAACGGCTCGATGACAGTGAAACTCGACGACGGTAAAAATGTCGAAGTCAATCAAGCTGACTACGATCAGCTATCGCATGGGTACTCTATGACCATCCACAAATCGCAGGGAGTGACCGTCGATCAATCCAGAGTGCTTGTATCCGCTGGATGGGATCGGCACTTAGCTTATGTTGCGATGTCACGACATAAAGAAGATCTGCAGATTTACGTTGGTGAGGATGCATTTGAGAAACGCAGTGTTACTGAAACAATCAGTCAGGCTCGAATACAGGAGAGTGCTATTGATTTTGCCGCTCGTCACGGAATAGAGGTCGATGAAAACGGCGGTGGTATTCGGTTACTTGATCAGACAGCTGATGATATGCCGACCCAGGAACAGGAAAAAGATCGGGAAGCAACCAAACTACTCGCTCAGGGATCCGTTACTGAAGCGTTTCGACACTACGAATCCCGTGATCGAGTGAAAGCAGAAATTACTAACGAACTTGCAGTGTCTAAACTTGTCGCCGACACTGTTGCCGATCTTAAAGCCGGTCACGCAGTCACTGCACTGGCGCATACAAACCATGCTGTCGCTGAAATTGATCAGAAGATCCGATCTGCTCGCACTGCTGCAGGTGACATCACCAGGGCGGTAGACTTTAAATCCGATCTGCAAAAACTATCTATTGGTGTTGGGGATACGGTTATTTTCAATAAGGACGATAGGGATATAGGAGTGCGGAACGGGGACCTTGGTACTGTAACTGACACATCCAGTCGTGCCGGCACTCCGGCACACCTTAAAGTTAAACTGGATGGTGGTAAAACCGTGGAGTTTGATGAAAAGAAATATGCATCTATCTCGCACGGGTACGCTATGACGGTTCATAAGTCGAAGTCTGTTGATATAGATCGCGCCCGTGTATTGGTATCGAATGGATTTGATCGGCAGGTATCTAAAAACGCGATGTCGCAGCACAAAAAAGAACTGACCCTGTACTACGGACGGGACCAGTTTAAAAAGGGCTCGCCAGTTGAGGTTATGGCCCGTGAACGCTCACGCAAAACTGCCGTTCGTGGTTCCCAGTCGACGAGTAGAAAGAACACCACAATTAGAAGAGGGCGGTAGTGGTATGAGTGCTGATAACAAGGTAGCTCGAAGATCTGCATCGAGCTATGAAGCCGAAATCGCCGCACAACGTACAAAGGTCAATGTAGCAAAACAACGATTGAAGAAGGCGGAAGAGAAGGAAATGCGGCGTTATCTTAAAATCGCTCAATCAGTTGGAATCATGGATTATCCGATCACAGATGAAGAGATACGCGAGGTATTCAGTGAGTTAATGGCAAAAAAGTCCATACTCGGCGAGGATCAGCAGTATTCTCGCAATGGCAACGATTGAATCGATCTCAGGAACGCTTATCCAGTATGACAACACAGCATCGAAAACAGGACACTTACGAGAAAATTCAGCTGGGCGGATTGGTTGTTAAAGCTGGTTTGCGCGATGTTGAAAAAGCAGTGATCCTCGGTTCACTGGTCGAAGTTGCCAGGGCAATTGAAGAGAATGATCTTGCCAAAATAAAAGCGTGGCACTCCGAAGGTGACGCGGCATTTACGGATGATTAATCGATTAATCTGATTTAACATCTAACTCAGAGAATCACTATGGACAATACCAATCGTAGTATCGTTGAAGAGATCGACGATGCAGATATCGAAACAAGTTGTTCTCCAACTCACTAATGCAAAACCATTAAGTAGCCTCAATTTTTGGAACTATTTAGAGGACTAGCAACATGAAAATATTCGGTATCTATTTATCGCCCAAAGTGATAGCTCTAATCGGCGTTATCGCAGGTATCATTACGGCGTATGGAATTGTTTTTGCGTAACAAATACCTTTATTTTTTAGATGTGAAATGTCACTACTGTCTCGTTAACTTATTTTCAAAATAAGACAGTCTGCCTATCGCCAAATTCGAACGAGACAACTGTGGCGATATTAATGATGGTGTAAGCGGTGTTGTTGCGTCGACACGTTTTCGACTATACCGCGCAGACTAATCCGACCACTCACTTGTGCAATACGCTTGGTTACAAGCAGCGACCAACGAGATGTGCGCCAAAATGATCTGCCTGTTTTGCTGCTACCTGGCCTAAGCGTTGGCTGCGAAATACATGCTGTAAAAACCATTAGACGTCCCATTAATCGGGTGTTTTTGGGGTAAACCAACGAGAAATCAGCCAAAGCAGGTGGTGCGTATTTGGTGTATACTTACACCACAAAATTTCCGAGAGTGACCCATGGCACGACAGAGCATTTCGTTCACCACACCCAACGAGGCTTGGTTGAAAGAGCAGGTGGATAGCGAGGAGTACTCCTCCAAAAGCGAGGTGGTGAACGACCTCATTCGCAAAGCTCGTGAAAACCAGTACATCCGAAACAAACTCATCAGCGCTGAACAGGGCGGCTTCTCTAATCTCACTCGCGATGAGATTCTAGCCAAAGCCAGAGACGCGCTGGATAGCGATGCCAAACTATAAGCTCAGTGAAATAGCTGAAGCTGATCTGGTTCGGATCTACCGCTGGGGATTTCAGCGTTATGGACAAACACAAGCCGATCAGTATTTCTCCGCCTTCTTCGATCATTTTGAACAGCTCGCTGAACAGCCGCTTTCACATCCGATAACGGAGATACGCAAAGGCTACCGGCGTAGCGTGTGTGGGTCCGATAGCGTGTACTACCGAATCACTGATGGCGTCGTTGAGATCATGGCAATCGTTGGCGCACAGGATGCAGATCAGTTGCTGTGATGCGCATGGCGGCTCCCTGCCGACTTATCTGGATACACCAGAGCCACGAGAAGATTTTCCAGTAGAGAAACACCAGGAGTTGAATCTATGACAAGCAAAGGAGATCAGAAAGATATAGAGCGACGGCTACAGAGTATTATTGGTTCTATGCGGATTAGTGGTGGAGAGCCTACAGAAGAAACCATCATAACCATGCGCGGTATATTGTCTGGTGCACTGGATGCAGATGAAGAAATTGAGCGCATAGTCGCCCGATATAAAAATAAACCGAGTAACGTTGAAAGCACTACAGCAGATGATTTTACAATCAATGAGGGGCACTGTGTTGTGCTTGACGGGCTTGATCGAGGCGTGAAACCAGAGGGGTTTAAACGAGAGATTCAGCAGTTGAGAAAAGGTGACTGGGCATCTATTTACCGCAAACAAATGCGTGGCTTTGACACAAACTGTGTCCGCGTGGATGTGCAAGTAACAGTATCAATGTGTCCAGGTCTTTACTCTGTAGCTGTTAGAAAGATGTTCGACAAGAAAGGTGAGTTAATGAAGAATCCTGCATGTGGTGTCGAAGTAGGCGACGAATTTATAATTACTGCAGATTACTTTTATAGCGTTTGGTGTGAAAACGATGAATGATCCAGAAAATAAAGCATTTGATTCCGATGATGATTTTGATGATGAGGGAAATGTAGTGACTGTTCTGGGGCTTACTGATGAAGAACTAGAAGACCCGAGTTACTTTGAAGAGATCAAGAAGATTCACTTCGCTGATGGTGTTCCTATTGTCTATGAAGAAAATGATGATCTGGACTGCGAGTATTACATCACTGAATATCCTGACGGTCGTAAGGTGCGCCAGCACGTCTCTGAACTTAATTCAGAGGATGAATAAAACAGCAGCAGTCGGCCAATAGCGAGCTCACCTGGTGAGTCGCCATGCCTATACAATTAAGTAGTCCCGACATGGAAAAATATGTTTTGAGCCAAAAAAAAGAAGTAATGACAGTCACTGCATCGGTCTACAAATTGACCAAACAGTTTTCGGAGCTACGTGTGGAATCTCAAGAGCTCGAAGAAGATGATCCCCGACTTAGTGAGATAAACGATCAAATGGATGTGTTATCAATGGCTATTGTCAATCATCTACTGGCAAACGAGTTGCGTGTTTTACAGTAGATCCAACCGTAGAAATTAGGTCAGCAGTCGGCCATACTAAGACGGATAGATTTGGATACCATTGGCTTTCGCAGATTACTATGACCAAAGGGAAGATTAGCTTGATGGAGGGTTACTCCGCTTCACTTCTGCTGCAGACCAACCTTTGTCAGTCTGAACAGGCTGGTATTCGACCTCTTCGCCCGCTCGGAGGGTCTTGTAGCCTTTTTCCCCGGGTTCAATGTGTCTGTAGTGGACGAAGACGTCGGAGCCCTTAGAATCGACGAGAAAGCCGAAGCCCTTTTCGTTGTTGAAAAACTTTACTATTGCTACTTCACGCATACTTCGTTACCTCGCGTTTGAACTACTATGCAGTGTCGATTTTCACTTGGCGCTACTTGCGAAACTGTGAAATTATTCACAATTAGCTACTCGGATCACCTTCGAACAATAGATTTAGGAACTCCAAATTAGTCTGAATTCGGCCAATTTCAGTCTGATAGCTTACCAAGCTGACTGACTGCTTTAGAGATGTGCCCCAAAAAAAAAGTATGGTGCATATAAATCTATTTCTACTCCAGTTTTTTTATTGATGAATTGAAGGCGGATATGTAAGCCGTTGGAATAGTCACGATGGATGACCCCCAACGCTGCGCGTTAATTCTAACTCTAAGATCATTGTTAGGGCTTAAATCGCCTACAGGTGCAAACCCTAACTCTTCATGAATACAACCTACACTAGTCCCGCACAGTGAGATTTCGCGCCGTAGCTCTACCAGTGGTGTTTTGATCCCGTCCGGAGTTTCCACGGTTTCTATAAACTTCCAGCCCTTTGAAGAGTGTTGAGTGTAGACTTTAAGAAATGTTTTTCCATTGGACCGAATCAAATTCACGTGTGTTTTATCTATATGCAATAAGCCGTTATTCTCCGTTTGAATCACCGGCCCTTGTAAGATTGAGCTTCTATTAAAGTCATCTTTTACCACCTGAATTTGTGCCGCAACTTGCTCTCTGTCAGACGGATCACTGATAACATTCGTCCTGTTAGTGCATCCGATTAAAGTGGCGACTGTGAGAATGGATGTTATTGTTTTTGTAAATTTCATATAGTTTTTCCTTTACTATTTGTCGCCTGAGCTTAGTGAGTTCGTAGAAGTGTGTGAAAAAGCAATTCAACTATGGACAGCAAGAGTACGAGGGCATGGGGTTGTGATTTTCCCATAGAATTCACTCAGTAGACACGAGAGCCTATGAGACTATAGTGTTCATGTTACGTACTCATTTTTATCTTGCGCATCAATATAATATACACGCGCATATTTGTGCTCTTTGCAGATTAGAGTTTTTTGATAAGAATCAATAATCACATCCTGTGGGGTATCCCAATTCTCGTGGGTTTCAAGAATACAATCTTTGCCATATGCACATTTATTATTTTCCTTATTGGGTGGTATTAGATGTTCTGTATAAACGGTATAACCTTTCCCTTCCAAGCGAGCTTTCGTTTTTTCACTACGTGCTTTTCTAGCATCTATTTGAGGCGTGACTTCCATGATAATACTCTACCTAATATTTGAGGTTATAGCTTACCCAAAAGAGTGCGATGTTTACAAGGCTGTCAAATTCAAGGTGGAAACTATGGGCTATAGCGTCTACTTTTATTCAATGAAGCGGACGCATGGTATGAGGCAACGACAGTCACCTTAGGGCACACTCCGGTCTTTCTGGCCGACCAAAGTTACGAACGTAAAAGTGGGTGCTACAGAGTGCAGCGCTCTCTTTCAAAGTTCAAACTCGACATAACTCTGATCTATATCGCGTTGATCAATACCGATGTAACGCATCGTCACTGCTGGCGTTGAGTGGTTCAACACTTTGCAGATCGATTCAATCGAACGTCCTGAATCGTACATCGCATAACCGCGTGTCTTTCGCATCGAGTGTGTCCCGATGTGCACTTTCGGGGCAATACGCTGACCGGCGCTCTCAAATACTCGGCATACCGATCGACGGTTAATCGGTTGAAGTGAATAACGACTCAGGTTAACGGCTTCATGATGATTACCTGGCATTCTCTGAGTTTTACGGCATGGAGGAGGGATGTTTTTTAGATACTGAAACGTAAGCTTATAAGCGGTAGAAAGGGAAGTATCGGCAAATCGTATTGCGAATTAACGACGGACTACATAATAAAAGCGTTGCAGACCGATATAATGTGGTCCCTACTGAAACCTAGCACATAGCCAGGGAGGGTGAAAGTTGTCACTGAGAGGGTGTGGACAACCGGTCTACGGTAATAGACCGGCTGTTTGCTAATTAGATGAACGAGTTTCTCAGGCCAGTACATCTCCCACCTCAACTATTACCGAGGAAACGGAATTTGCTGAGTTAGCAAGCTAATGATACTGAACATGAGCCAAAAATAAAGGTTCTTGCATCACGTCTTTGTGATATTCATTTTGTAAAATTAACAGTGTGTAATTTCTAATGTGAAATTATCGATAAGAATCCTTATATTTAAGATTCATTATATCAAGGAATCGATAATCGATAATTTTCAAGGACAGTAAACCTGTTCGAGGCACTTAACTCTCAGGCCTAAGTGTCAGAGGTGGTAACACCACCTCTATCTCGAACATCAAGCGTTAACTAAAACCGAGGAAACGAAGATGGCTAGATCTATAGCGCATAAGCTTGCTTATCGCATTGTTTTAATCTCAGTGATTCTAAGTGATCATTTCAATGACGAAGCACAATCTATATTAAAAATAATTCCATATGCAATTCTATCATTCGATTTTTTGCAAGAGAATCCTGCTCTTTGGTACGAAAAAATAAAAAGCAGTAAGAGATTTAAGGTTTTTTTGGCTTGCCTATTTTTTAATACGATTGTTAGTGAACAAATCACTGTAATTTTACGGAAAGAGAATTATTCATCAAACGACCATTCGTTTTTGGTGTCAGCAGTAACGACTCGTGTTCATTTATTGCAGGATTGGCGCACAACACCGATCATCAATATCAGACCTGCAACGTAGGAGAGTTAGCGTACAGGATCGATTCTGGAGCGCTCCAATTCAAACCTAACTTGTAGAGATGCGAAACCTGCCAGTGTCCCGCAAGTGCATTGATTAGGTCTACTTCCAAAAACAGGAGCGGTAGTTGGCGGTGTAACAGCTGCTACTTACGTTGGCAATGGAAAGTCCGTGGTTAAGGAGATTGCCTGAGTATTTTAACATAACGCCCGTTATCGGAATTTCGCTCTACAATGCCGGTCACCAAAACTAGCCTTAGCCCTTTTTTAGCCTGAAAGTCCGCTAAAGAGCAATGCACAGAAAAGGGTCCCTTTTGCATCAGTAAATAATTCATTTGAGGCCCTACAAATTATACTTGACTTAGAGACGTCTGGACGTCATATTGGAGCCTAGGAGAAAAATGATGTCTCAACCTGTGAAACAAGCACCAGGCGTAGTTAGAGATGCGATATTCGATTATCTTCATTCGAAAGAAGATGACGCAAGCGTTGCTGAAATCAAAGAAGCAGTCCAGGAGAGAATTGGTAAAGTAGCAGACTCATCTGTCCGTTCTTATTTAAGACTCAATACTCC
>CAYLZS010000378.1:0-3395 GCA_964388065.1 uncultured Granulosicoccaceae bacterium | reverse complement strand
GCGTCGTTCTTATTGTGCTTAGTAACAAAACAACAGTGCTGCTATACTTGAATCATAATCAGCAAAGGGGGTGGCTGTGAGTGAGGATATTCTAACAAAGCCATGCAGTCCGACAGTGTACGCGGTGTCGATTTTGCGGTCTCGCTGTCGCTCCACTGTACCGCAAAATCGCCACCGCATACACTGCGGCTGATGGCGGCGTTAGGCAAAATAATGCCCTGCTATTGGCAGTCAGTTTATGCGTTTTATAAGTGGATTACCGCTGCTAATATTGAATGTCATTGTCTCCCAGTACTTCAAAATATCAACCTTTGAAGCATTGGGTTTGAGGCATTTATCAATAATACATGGTAGAACCATCCCACTATTTTCATATGCTGCGAGTCTAGTGCTAAGGTCTACTAATCGCTTTTTAAACAGTTCTAAGTGATCATTAATTATCAAGTTACTCCATTCGTGGTACTCCAAATATTCTGGCTTACTTGCAAGGTCGCAAATTCCGCTCCATTGGCTATATCGTTCATCAAATCCAAAGGCCCATAATGTTCTGGCATCATTTATATGCGCCATAATATTATGTTTATTTTTTGCTTTTCCTTTGTTTAGCCCAATCTCCCTCCTTTTAGTATGGGTTTCTAGTCCGTTATATGTGTAAACCTCCGTCTTTTTCTGTTTTTGCCAATCATGAAGTCGTTTTTCTAGTTCAATACATACCAATGTAAGAAATTCTGAATGCTTACCATCAAATGTCTTGTCCTGTGAGAATTCAATGTTTATTTTGCAAGCAGAATTACGGTACTTGTCTTGATAATGGTAGTAATATATCCACTGAATCAAGTCCCAGTGTTGCTCAACTACTGAGAATACAGTTTTCAGCTCAGGGTGTAAGTCAAGTTGAGTGCCATAGCATTCATCAACAAGGCCAGAAGCAAGTCCAACATATTTAACGCCAGGATCAATGCCAATTACAAACACTAATTCTTTCCATTGAATAGTTTTGAAGCAGGGAGTTACAAAAGTGCCTAACAAACAAGGATAAGTAGCGCTTGCCGCTACTTATCCGTTAGTTGAACGAGCCCGTCGTTCTGTAGGGACTTACTTATTATAAGCAGATAAATAGTTGATCGATTACAGCGAAGAGGGCGGGAGGTGCTGTGATCATTTTCGTAGGGCGAGTGTAGTCCTCGCCCACCTCAGCGCGTTTTAAAAAACAGGCATGCTTTCATAGCTGAATTGTCCTCTGTGGAGTGTGCCAGTGATGAGATGAAGAGGGCCTATCCGGGTAAGGGGTCTGGCCTGATAAAAGAGCTGATGTTCATTGGTTGTTTACACTTGATGCAGAGCAACGCAGGTCGTATTGGTGATTTTGCTGGTGGTATCGATACGTTGAGAATGAGCTGTATACGCCGGAGTTTCAGTTTGGCATTACCATGAAGGAAGCCGTAATCACGTACACGGCGCAAACCTTTAGGCAATACATGGCGAAACAACAGTCGTAGAAAATCAACACCAGGCAAAGTGCGTCTCTTCCAGCTGCCGCTCTGACTACAACGATATTTGAAGGTGACGTCAGTGCCATTGTCGGCAATGAGGTTCTCTTCACTGATGACTCCGCGATAGAGGTAGCGTGACAGATACTTTAACGCCGAAGCCCCCCGTCCAGTATGACGACAATCGACTACCCATTGTTTGGGTAGTCCCGATGGAATGATCAAGCCGGAAAGACGGATCGCTTGAAGCAGCCGTGCTCTGAATACTTTGGCAAGCGCACGTTGCGGAAACAAGAACGCTTTACGCTGACTCACCCAGCAACTACGTTTCGTGTTGATGCCACCAGCAGGGATCACCACATGAATGTGTGGATGGAAGTTTAATCGTCTGCTGTGAGTGTGCAGTACAGCCGTCATGCCCGCCTGAGCGCTGAGCTGTTTGTCATTGGAGACGAAGTCTTTCAGTGTGCTAACAGCGCAGTCGAAAAGAAGCGCGTAGACCGTGGCCTGATGACGGTAGGCCAACTCCCTCAACTGTGCGGGTAGAGTGAAGGTGGCTAAAAAGTAGTCACACGGCAGCAGCTTTTGTGTTTGTCGATCCAACCACTTGACGGTATCGTGATGTTGGCAGCGGTGGCAAAAGCGGTGACCACAGGAGTGGTTGAGTTCGCACCCGTGCCCGCAGTGGTGACAATGGAGTAGCATTTTCCCGTAGCGTCCGCCTCGACATGCGAGCATCGCACTCAAAGCATGGCGTTGATCTTTGGTGATTGAGGCCGCATAACGTTTTTCGTAGTCGTCGCGGTAACGATGGACAGTAGCAATTAGTTCCATGATCAGATCTCTCCATTGAGGGTGTAGGAGAGGTTGTTGAGCATCTGCTCAATAATGGCAGCGGTGTTTTGTTGTGCAGACTCGGTCAGCTGTGTATAGATCGCGGTCGTCAATGGAGACTCATGGCCAAGTAGACGCTGAATGGCGTGTAGATTGAGTCCCTCTGCTACCAAGTGTGTTGCGTAGCAGTGAAGCAAGCTATGAGTGGTGATGTGTTTGTGAATATTGCACTCAAGAGCGATGGCTTTGATGGCTCTGGCAATGGACTGCCCGCCCATGGGCTGTTTGGCGCGTTGTCGCAGTACGGGGTTAGCGCCAGCGGGAAAGATAAAGGTCGGGTTGCGGTGAGTGCACCAATACCATCGCAGTGCATCGAGAGCGTGTTGAGGTAAGATGACATAGCGATCTTTACCGCCTTTACCGAGGCGCACATGCAATTTCATGTGATCGGAGTCGATGTCACCGATTTGCAAGTTAAGGGCTTCAGACAGGCGAAGGCCCATGCTGTATACGACGAGAATGTAGCATTGAAACCGTGCCTCCCTGGCAGCATTGATCATGGCAGAAAGTTCGTCATAGGACAGGATGTCGGGAAGTTTCTTTTGCACAGGTGGTTTGACGATATTCACCCAGTCCCATTCACGTTCCAGAACATGTTTGTAAAAGAACTGAAGGCCACATCGATCGCATTTAACAGTGGCCCAGGAGTGAGTCAGGACAAGAGAGTCGAAGTAATCTTTAAGTTGTTCCGGGGAGAGGCGATCTGGGCAGCAGTCGAAGTGTTTGCTAATACGTCGTACTGCTCTAGAATAGGTGTCAATAGTCGCTTCAGACTTGCCTTGGCGGCGAAGCGCGTTAATATGCTTTTTATAGAGTAAGTCGAATTTCTTTTTTTGCGAGTGGTGCATGGTAATTCCTCAGTTGTCGTACTCGGGAGTGAGTACGTGGGGAATTATCTTTTAGCTATGAATTACCAACTCTGCCGCGTAGCGGCTCCGTTCAACAAGCAGCTGCACTCGACAATTTACGCGGCGTTTGCCTTGTGGTGTCGCTGTCGCTCCACTTTACCAC
>CAYLZS010000377.1:0-2127 GCA_964388065.1 uncultured Granulosicoccaceae bacterium | reverse complement strand
ACCTCACAGACTGCGGGCAGTGAGTGTCTTGTGGCTCATGGCTATGTGCCAGCGGCAGCACTCGGGATCTCAGGCCACTATGATGATAGCGGATTTCTAACAGACAGCTGGGGATTGCCTATTCATTATCACGTTACTTTGTCTGATGCAGATAGCGACGGACTTGCCGACTTCACGACAGTGGGAGAGATGCGTGATGTGGGAATACAGAATTTATCGCCGGAATTTGAAGTTTGCAATGGCGCGGGTTGCGCACAGCTTCGTGCTAATCGTGTGCCGGTAGTGGTGTTATCTACCGGTCAGGTGCAAAACCTGTCTGCTGATGAAAACGAAAACCAGGATGCCGATAGTCGTTTTGTCAGTCGTGATTTGGATACGGTCGGTGCCGATCAGTTTGATGATATCGTGATCTGGTTGTCAGGCAATATTTTGTTTACCCGTCTCTTGCAGGCACATGTACTGCCCTGAGAGATATTCAAGGTTCACCAGTGCCAGTATGGCAGAAGTTCTTTATGTTCTAACCTGAGGAAGTCAGTATGGTATTAAGAAGTATTGGTAAGAGGCAGCACGGATTCACATTGATAGAAATTGCAATCGTTTTACTAATCATTGGTCTGCTGCTGGGCGGTATCATGAAAGGTCAATCGATGATTAACAGTGCAAGGGTCAGAGCAATAGCGAATGATCTGATCGGCATTGAAGCGGCGTGGATATCTTTTCAGGATCGCTATCGCTCATTACCGGGAGATTACGCGAGAGCGTCAACACATATTGTTCAAGGTGCTGTCGACGGAGATTCCAATGCAAGGGTTGATAGTACAGTTGAAGCCGGTGCTGTCTGGCAACATCTTTCGGGAGCCGGCTTTATTTCTGGAAATTATGACGGCGCACCGGTTGCGTCTCTGTCTGATGGCGATTGTGTTGAGACAACCTGCCCGGGTAATCCGTACAATGGATACTACAAAATTAGTAACTCGAACAATGCGCTGGGTCAGGCAAATCCGTTACATGAACTTGCGACTGGCGGAAATATTCCAGTTGCAGTGATGTATGAACTCGATCTGAAAATAGATGATGGTGTTCCGAGCACAGGTCGGTTGCGATCGTTCGATGCAGCGCCTTACAACACCTGTGTTGCTAACAACGAGTGGGACGTTGTGTCCGGTGCTTCGGACTGTGCCGGTGTGTTGGAGTTGCCACTATAGTATTTACTAAAGCGCTGTAAATTTCGAAATAGACTATCGCGGTATCATTCACAGGACTTGCTGGTGCTTTGCACCAAAACCCAGCGAATGATATCGCGATGATTATCCAGAGTCAGTGCTTGTTCTTTGGTAAGCGTAATTATCAGAAACGGACTCTGGGTGTCGAGTTGGGTTTTTATTTCTTCTTCGGTTTGAGGTGTGACTGCACCCCAGGGTCTGCGCTTCAGCAACTCTTTTAGTTGTGCTGAACTATTCAACCCGTCTTTGAAAGCAATCGATGCGATAACAAGATCAGATCTGTCTAGTTTTTTCAGACATTCGTTATTGCTAAGATCACGGCCTGAAGCTACGCTTTCAGATGAATTGCTGGTATTGGCGAAAAGTGTTGCTGTACCTGCTGCATTCAGCACGAGGACAAGTGCTGTCATCAGTGTAATGTTATGTATAAAACTAAAGATCGCTTTGGGTTTGGAGATTTTTTTGTTGAACATGAATTGTACAAACAGAGTGGGTAAAAAGCATAAAAAATGCCCGCTAATCGAGGCGGGCATTTTAACGTAACTATTGAAGTTGTGCAGCTATGCAGCACTTCATGCTGTGTCTGTTACGGTTTAGTTTTTACCAACCTGGAACTTTACACTAGCTGACTCGATAATAACTTTGCCGTCCTGACCCAGGATGCGCCCTTTTACTGTGTGAGGGCCGTCTGTCAGATTTTGAACCGACAGATTAACTTCGCGGCCTTTATTGACATCCTTACCGTCGATATTTATCACTAGCTGGTCTGCACTGGCGAGAGATGGGGTAGGCAGCATAATTATTTGTACTGTTCCGTTTTCAGGGTCGACAACTCTGCCCTGGCGAGGAGTCAGGACTGCGAGATCTTTATAGTCCGTTGTTTCGATTGCGCCTTCTTCGTCCT
>CAYLZS010000376.1:0-4453 GCA_964388065.1 uncultured Granulosicoccaceae bacterium | reverse complement strand
GGGTATTACTTAACCGGTTATCCAGCTATTCAAGTTCGTATTCGAAAGGCCAAACATGACCGATAGATTTTGAGGCATCCAGATAAGACTGCATAACCTTGAGCCCGGGTAAACCGCGTGATTCCGCATCTGCGGTTTGCTGTTTGGGAAATTCTGCAAGACTCTTAGCCCACTCCACACGAACTTCCTCCGGAAGTGTTTTGATGATGGCACCGTTTTCTTTCAATTTGCCTAAGCCGAAGTCCTGGACTTTGTCCATGGCAGAACCATTTCCGGCTTCCCATTCGGCACCAACTTCGACAATGATATCTCTAACCTCTTCAGGCAGAGATTCCATTTTTTTCTTGTTGGCAGTTAGTGCAATCACCGGCATCGCTCCAAAGCCAATGAGCGTATAGTACGGTGCAGGCTCGTAGAACTTAAAACCATTGTACGCAGAAGGTACCATCAGCCATCCCGTGTAGACGCCCGTTTTAAGCGATAGATAACCTTCCGGCAGAGTTGATTGCACCGGGATTGCATCAACATAATCAAGCCACGGCAGATTTGGACCAGCTCCGCCAATTTTAATACCTTTAAGATCCTCTACTGTACTCCATTCGTCTTTAGTTCCAAGGTGGTAGTTATCCCAAACTCCCAGTCCTAAAAATACCTGGTCGTAGTCATCCTGCATGACTTGTTCGAGCCACGGATTTTCGTCGTATACCATGCGAGCAGCGGCAATTGCGTCAGAAGACTTTTGCGGGCCGAACGCCAGGTAGTACGGGAAGTTGTGAAGAAACATCTTAGCGGGTTCGAAGCAAATGCAAAAACCGCCGAAATCCAAAATGCCTTGCTGTACAGACTCCAGAGTATCTGCAACTCCGGCAATCGCACCGCCATAAGATTCTATAAACTCAACCGTGTGTTCCGTTCGTTCTGCCACCCGTTTTTTGACTTCAGCAGCAAAGAAATCGGACATGGTTGTGACATAGGGCGCCGGGCCTTTTGGATGTCCAGACCCGATACGGAATGTGAAGCTTTCGGCCGATGCGGCCGAGGTGATCAGAATTGAGCCCGCCACGAATGTACTGGCCAATACACGGAATAGTCTTTTCATTTTTCCTCCTCAGTAGTTCTAAACTCTTTGCACACAGTGCGGATAAGTGAAAGCTACTGCGATTTCACTACAACACCGTCTCCATCAGTATTTCAGTTTTCACCCTTCAGAACAACTTATATTAATCTATACCTTCCAGCAGAAAAAGTGATAGCTTGAGCTATTGCTTCGTGCCTTGATGAGGGTCGGTGTTGAAATTACAACAACTTAAATTCTTTGTGGCGGTTTATGAGGAGGGCTCATTTTCGGCTGGTGCCGCGCGGATGAATGCAACGCAGTCAGGACTCTCAATGCACGTGCGTGAGTTAGAGAAACGCTACAACGTGGTATTTTTTGACCGCAGTTTTTCAGGTGTTGAGCCAACAGAGACCGGGCGGCAGTTTTATAAAGAAGCCATTTCGGTATTGAGTGCGACCGAGCTTGCCAAAGATAAGTTAAGAGAGTTGTCTGGTGTGCTTTCCGATCACATTAACGTTGGATTGATGCCTGCATTTGCGCGAGCTGTACTTAGCCCCACATTGCTCAGATTTGCTCAAGAGCATAAACATGTTCGTGTCTCTGTAAGCGAAGCGTATTCCGGCCAGCTGTCACTCGATGTTGCCGAAGGCAAGCTGGATTTTGCAGTTGTTCCTTTTTACAACTCCGAGCTCGATTTAAATGCCACTACCATGGGTATGGATCAGGAGTGTTTAGCGTGTTCTGCAAAAACCGATCTGTCTATTGGATCGGAGGCTACTCTTTCTGAACTGCCTCCATTGCGTATGATACTGCCCTCCAAAGCCAATGCCCGCCGACCATTAATAGAACGCTACCTGTCGGTAAACGGTATTGAACTTGAAGAAACCATGGAACTGGACACCATGTTCGGTACACTCGATCTTGTTGCCAATTCTGAGTGGGTTTCGATTTTGCCTGCGGTATTAAGCCCACCAGATAAAGATGGCCACAAGCGACTCTTCACACCGCTGGCGAATCCACCTTTGGAAGTGGAGTATATGCGCATCACACACAAGGCGCGTCCGCTCAGCAAGGCGGCACAGGCGTTCGCAGATGTGCTTCAGGAGGAACTAAACAATGTCCTTGAAGCAGATCCCCTTAGTTCACGTTAAGGGGTTCACGTTAAGGGGTTCACGTTAAGTGGTTCACGTTAAGGAGTTCATGTTAAGGGGTTCATGTTAAGGGGTACACGTTAGAGGGTGCCCGTTAACAGATCAAAGTAAATTCTGCGGCAGCCAGGTGGTTAAAAACGGAAAAACCAGAGTTAACACTGCAACTGCCAACAGCATGAGCCAGTAGGGGATAGACCCTCTGAAAATCATGCCTAAAGTCACCGACTGATCTGGTACCGCTGCCTTCACCGTGAATATAAGCAATCCGAACGGTGGCGTTAACAGCCCGGCCTCAATAACAAGAATGCCAAAGATAGCAAACGCAAGCTCGTGTACGCCAAGCAGTGTGGCAATAGGCGCGAATATCGGAACGGTTAGCAATATGATTGATGTTGAATCTATAAACATGCCCAACAACAGCCAGATAGCAAAAATCATTGCCAGTAAGATCGCCGGGTTTTCACTAATTGAAAACAGCGTTTCATGAATAACACCGATCGCTCCACCCATGGCAAGAAAACGCGAATACATTGATGCTGTAATGAGAAGAATCATAATAGGTGCGGTGGTTTTGCCGGCGCTGTATATCGCATCTGTTATTTCTTTGCGGCGCATACCCTTGACTACGCCCACAATGAATGCGCCCAACGCACCAAAACCGGCTGCTTCTGTCGGGGTCAGGAATCCACCCCAGATACCGCCGATAACGATAAAAATTAATCCTATTACGGCCAGGCCACTAACCAGTTCACTTCTGCGTTGTGAAGCGCTTATGCCTTCTTCAAATGCATCCGGAGGGCAGGGTGGCGCTGTCTCGGGATTTAACTTTGCAGCAATGATGCAATACGCAATAAAAAACAGCGCCAGCAATAGGCCGGGCAACAGCCCTGCAATAAACAAAGCACCAATAGAGATTTCGGTCAACACTGCCCAAATAATCATAAGAATACTGGGAGGGATAAGCATACCGAGACAGGCACTGCCTGAGATCACACCGAGGGCATAGCTTTTTTTATAGCCCAGCGCGACCATTTCCGGGTACGCGATTCTTGAGAAAGTGGCGGCGGATGCAATTGAAACCCCGGTAATGGCAGCAAAGATTGAATTGCCCGACACAGTGGCAACAGCGAGACACCCCGGTATTTTTCGAAACGCTCGATTGCTGATTGTGTAAATATCTTTGGCAGCACCCGAGCGACTGACAAAACTGCCCATCAGAACAAATAGCGGAATAACAATGAATATATCTTTGCGCAGTGCTTCGTACGCTGTACCACTGAGCACAGACAATGCTATGTCAGCACTGCCCAGCAATAAATAAACCCCTAATGCACTGGCAGCAGCCAACGCTACGGCAATATGGACACCGAGAAATACCAGAATCAGCAGCAGTATTAATATGCCGAAGATAATTGTCGCCATGTTTTGGCTTCCAACCTTATTATTAGTAGTTTACCAGTGCTTCATCTTCAGAAAGGTGTCCGCGCCAGTCTGCAACTATCATGGTCAAATAGGCAATGGCTGCAAATACTGCCGTTATCACGATGAGCAGCCTTATTGGCCAGGTGTGAATACGAAGCGATCCCTCTCCTTCATATTCACCAATTCGATAGGCATCAAGCACCTCGGGAAATGAGGCGTAAGCAATGGCTATAAACAGGATAAAACCCAGTACGCTTGCGAATGTGCGAACCAGCTTTTTAACCATGGCAGGCATAAGCTCGTGGATCAACGTCGTGCGCAACATTGAACCCGAGTAGATGGCCAGTGGAATTTGCAGGAACGTAACTGCAATGACCGAGTTTTGCAGTATCTCTTTGGTACCCGGAAGAGGTTGTGAAAAAACTATACGCCCAACAACATCTGTCAAAATAACCACTGCAAGGATGAATACCCAAACAGAGGACAGTATATGCAGTGCTCTTGCAACATTAACCAGCAGGGCAGTTTTCAAGATTGCAGCACTGCATTGCTATCTTTTTTTGCACTGTCCTTTTCCGGTTTCCAGTCTTCTTCATGTTTTGTTGCTTCCTGCAGAATAGGAAGAACTTTTTCACTCATTAGAATCATTGAGTTTCGACCGATGTCAAGATCTGTCCAATCGTGGCCAGCATAGACCAGGTGCTGGAATGGTCCAATTTCTTCTCGAACAGCCAGCAGCTGATCAGCGACTGATTCTACATCGCCGTGAATGATCAGTTGATCAAGAACATAATCAAGTGTTACTTCTTCATCTGGCATATCG
>CAYLZS010000375.1:0-2108 GCA_964388065.1 uncultured Granulosicoccaceae bacterium | reverse complement strand
GCTAATGCAGACCGCATAACAACCCAGAGTATCACCAGCCAGCGTCTCTCCGGTGCGCCGCTGGAGTTGCGTGCTGTGTTGGCAAACTATGATACCGCCAGTAGCAAAACCACTGTCTACACACCCACACAGGGTTTGTTGGGAATGCGCGCCTCCCTGGCTGCTGTGACCGGTTTGGAAACCTCTGACTTTGAAATAGTCACACAGGATGTTGGAGGTTCTTTTGGCTTGCGTGGTGGTCCGGGTGTTGAGCACGGATTAGTAGTTTTGGCATCGCGTCAACTTGAACGACCGGTAAAGTGGGTAGCAAAACGTTCAGAACTGTTTATAGGTGAGTTGCACGGCCGTGCCTTGACGCTAAATGGATCAATTGCGCTGGATCGCGACGATAACATTATTGCACTAAGGTTTGACGACACCATCGACCTTGGCGCTTACAACTGCTACTTCGGTGGTTTTATTGGTACCAACAATCTTTCAGTGACAATGGGTGGTGCTTATCGAATACCATCGTTGTATATGCAGTCGACGCTTTTGTATACCAACAAGGTTCCCGTCTCTGCTTATCGTGGTGCCGGGCGACCTGACATCGCTTTCGCTATTGAGCGTTTGATCGATCAAACCGCTGCTGAGCACAATCTTGATCCGATCGAATTCAGACGTAAAAATTTTATTTCGAAAGAAATGTTTCCCTACATGACAGCCAATGGCACCGAGTATGACTGTGGTGACTTTGCAGCTGTTATGAATAAGGCACTCACTCTGGCGGATTATCAAGGCTTTGATTCACGCAACGATACAGCAAAGCAAAGCGGTTTGTTACGCGGAATAGGGCTTGGTTATTACGTTGAAAAATCTGGTGCCGGCAGTGCGCCGAAAGATCAGGTTGCCTGCCAATTTAACAACGACGGCAGTATTGCGTTGTTTGCGGTTACCGGCCCTTCGGGTCAGGGACATGAAACAACTTTTGCACAAATTGTCGGTGACGGGCTTGGTATTGGAACTCATAACATTACTTATCAGGCGGGTGTTGCCGATCAACAACTGATAGGCAATGGCACCGGTGGCTCACGGTCCTTGTATGGTACCGGGTCGGCTTTTAAGCAACTGGTTAAATCGGTGATCGAAAAAGCTACACCCTATGCATCACGAGAGCTTGGAGTTGCTGAAGATAAACTGGCTTTTGAAGAAGGGCAGTTCGTCGGGCGCGATGGGGTACCTGGAATTCAACTGACGGCTCTGGTTAAAAAATACGCAGGTGCTGCAGAGCATCCGTTTAACACATCGGCCGAAACCAGTACCGGTGCCAATTTTCCGAACGGTTGTCACATAGCTGAGTGTGAGCTTGATCCACAGACAGGTGTGGTGCGCATTGTGTCTTATGCAGCTGTTGATGACCTGGGCAATGTTATCAACCCTGAGCTTGTTCGTGGTCAGGTACATGGCGGGGTTGTACAGGGCGCAGGTCAGGCATTCACTGAAGCTGTGGTATACGATGATAATGGCCAGTTGTTGTCTGGTAGCTTTATGGACTACGCCATGCCGCGTGCCGGCATTGTTGAGAAAATGGTCACCGATACCTATGCGGTACCTACAGATCTTAATGAACTGGGCTCAAAAGGCGTTGGTGAATCCGGCTGTTCCGGATCGTTGCCAGCTTTGAGTAATGCGATGGCGCATATTCTGCGTCAGGCGGGTTGCGGGCCCATGGAAATGCCGTACACCCCACACCGGGTTTGGCAACATTTGCAAAGCTGAGTACAGTTCCAGTAAGTTATAACTGTGCAAGGTTCTTATCCGGCATGTGACCATAAATCAACATCGAACTGACCAGAACTTGACCAGAGATTGAAGAATAACCAGTGCTTACGAAATTTTTTACCGGCCGTCGCAGCTTTCAATCTTTAACGGATGAAGAAATCCTGGCGCTGGCCATATCTGCAGAAGAAGATGATGGTCGAATCTATCGCGCCTATGCAGATGGACTACGCAATGACTTTCCAGCCTCTGCGAAAGTGTTTG
Source organism: uncultured Granulosicoccaceae bacterium (assembly GCA_964388065.1). Taxonomy (GTDB): domain Bacteria; phylum Pseudomonadota; class Gammaproteobacteria; order Granulosicoccales; family Granulosicoccaceae. The sequence continues at coordinate 86 of CAYLZS010000375.1, read as the reverse complement.
ATCACATGGCGGAGGAGGAAGATCAGCACAGACAGTGGCTGATCGATCTGTTTAAAAAACGCTTTGGCGACACCATTCCATTAATT
>CAYLZS010000374.1:0-3652 GCA_964388065.1 uncultured Granulosicoccaceae bacterium | reverse complement strand
AAGCAGGGCGGTACTGCAAAGTACCAGACTGAAGTTCGTGCGCTTAAAGACCCGCGTACCTATGACTGGTCACAAATAGCTAATTTTGCTCGAGGCTGGCAGGAATACTTAGTCGAGTACAACAACGATGCGACTTTCACAGGCAAGCTGCTCGAGAGTTGGGAAGTCAGTGACGATGCTAAAACGTACACGCTGAATGTACGTAAAGGTGTGAAGTGGAACAACGGCGACGATTTCACAGCAGAAGATGTAGCTCGCAACATTGAAGGCTGGTGTGAAAAAGACGTTGAAGGCAACTCGATGGCCGGACGCTTTGCAACATTGATTGATGAGGACAGTGGCAAGGCAATTGACGGTGCTGTTGAGGTTGTTGACAGTCACACTGTTAAGTTGAATCTGCCTGCTCCTGACATTTCACTGATTGCCGGTATGGCCGATTACCCTGCGGCGATTGTGCATAAAGATGCCGACCACACGGTTGATAATCCAATCGGTACCGGTCCTTACCTGCCTGAGTCACTGAAGGTTGGCGAGAAAGCCGTGCTGGTTCGCAACACAGATCACACGTGGTGGAATGAAGGCAACGGCGCCTGGCTTGATCGCGTTGAATACATTGACTACGGCACCGAGCCGGCGTCTCACTTTGCTGCAATGGAGTCAGACGAAGTTGATGCGGTATACAGCGCGGAAGGTGCAGAAATTATCGAGCTGTTCGACAGTATTGACGGCATGGTGCGTCACGATGTTGTGACCGCAGCAACGATTGTTATCCGTCCCAATGCAGAGGCAGAGGTAGACGGTAAGAAACCTTATGCAGACAAGCGTGTACGTCAGGCACTGTCCATGGCAATTGATCCGGCGGTTTGCTTAGAGCTTGGTATTGGTGGCCTCGGTGTTACTGCTGAAAACCATCACGTAGGTCCTATGCATCCTGACTATGCGGAGCTGCCTAAGCAAAAGGTTGATCCTGAAGGTGCCAAGGCACTGATGGAAGAAGCCGGCATGGCTGACTTCGAGCACGAGCTGCAGTCTCTTGATGCGGGTTATCGTAAAGACACCACAGATGCAGTTGCAGACATGCTGCGTAAAGCAGGTATCAAAGTGAAGCGTACCGTACTACCAGGGTCCACATTCTGGAACGACTGGGCTAAGTACCCGTACTCATCAACCAACTGGAATCACCGCCCACTGGGTGTACAGGTTCTTGGTCTGGCTTATCGCTCCGGTGAAGCATGGAACGAAGCCGGCTTTGCCAACGCAGATTTTGATGCTGCATTGAAAGAGGCAGTTGCACTGGCAGATGTAGACAAGCGTCGTGAGAAACTCAAAATCTGTGAGGAGATCATGCAGGATGAAGGTGTTATCTGTCAGCCGTACTGGCGTACGCTGACCAACTACACCAGAGAAGGTCTGGGTGGTGCAAACCACCACATCACTTTCGAGTTCCGTCCGCAGGACTTGTTCTGGGAAGACGTCTGATAACAGACTGTGATGAATCAAGGGCTGCCTTAGGGCAGCCCTTTTTCTTTGTGTCCCGGTAAACATAAACAATTTATAACAAAGAATTTGCGGAGAAAGGATGGGCGGTTTTCTATTAAGAAGATTCGGAGTGATGTTGCTTACGGCGTTCTGCCTGACCTTTATTGTATTTTATCTCACCAACCTTGAACCCAACCTTGAAAAGCTGACCAAGAGTGAAGGCAACCAGCGCATGACAGATGTGCAGGTGCAGTCATGGCTTGAAAAGAACGGCTATCGACAACCTCTGTTAAAACGCTATGGCGAATGGCTTGGTGTGGCACCCGGCTGGACCCGCACTGACGAAGAGGGGAAATTCACCGGCCGTTGTGTCGAGCGTAAAGTCAGCCCCGAAGACACACCGAAGTACTGCGGGATTCTGCAGGGTGACTGGGGTTTTTCACTGGTATTTAAAGAAAACATAGACGGCATTATCAAAGAGAAGCTTGGGTTGACCGGCAAGCTGATGCTGGGTGTGCTGGTTGTTATGGTGCCGGCGGCTTTGATTATCGGTGTGGTTGCCGGTATGCGGGAAGGCAGCAAAACTGATCGCGCGTTGTCGACTTTTTCTATATTGACTACATCACTGCCTGAGTATGTTTCGGGGGTGCTGTTTATTATTGTCTTTGCCAGTAAGTTTGGCGGCCTCAGGTGGTTTAAAGGTACCGCGGCGACGGCCATGGAAAACGTGACGTTTGAGAATTTCACCTTGCCGGTATTGGCACTGGCAATCTATGGAGTTGGTTACATCGCCAGAATGACGCGTGCTTCGATGGCCGAGGTTATGAATGAGCAATACATCAGAACCGCGCGCCTTAAGGGATTGAGTTTCCCCGGCATCATCCTGAAACACGCGCTGCGCAATGCGCTGATTGCACCTTTTACCGTCATAATACTGCAGATTCCATATCTGCTGACCGGTGTGGTAGTTATTGAAACGATATTCAACTACAAGGGATTTGGCTGGACACTGGTAGCGGCTGTGGGTAACAACGATATTGAATTGTTGCTGGCTTGCTCTGTTGTGGCTGTGTGTGTGGTTTTGCTGACCCAGCTGATATCTGATATCGGTTATGTGTTCCTCAACCCACGTGTGAGGGTTAGCTAACCATGGAAAGATTAACCGCAGGCGAAATCACTACCGGTGTACTGGTACAGTTCACCCCGGTATGGATCGGCTTAGTTGTGATCCTTACCTTGTCTTATCTGTTTCGAAAAAAGCTTGGTATCTACGGAAAGCTGTTTGCAAGCCCTATTGGTGTAGCCGGACTGATCCTGGTTTTGTTCTGGATTCTGACCGCTATCTTTGCCGACCTCATAGCCACCATGGATCCACTCACACAAATCTCGGGTATGAAAAATAAAAAACCCGGATGGCCGGTATCGGGTGCAGAAGAGCAATGGTATCTTCTCGGTGGAGATAATCTTGCGCGCGACGTATTCAGCCGCATGGTATACGGCAGTCGGATGGTGATAGCCATTGCCCCTGCTGCAACTATTATGGCGTTTATGGTGGGTGTAACTCTCGGTCTGCCGGCAGGCTTTTATGGTGGCATGCTCGATACCGTGCTGAGCTTTATCGCGAACCTTGTACTGGCATTCCCGGTGATATTGCTGTTCTTTTTACTGGTTACACCCGAGATCAGGGCAACTGGTCTGCCATTGGCAATGGCGGGCGTGCTGTTTTTGTTTCCGATCATTTTCTTTGTGATGTTGTTCTACTCCCGCTTTAGCGAGCAACCAACCAAACTCGCAATAATACTTATAATCACTCTGGTGTTTGGTGGCTGGGCGTATTCAGGTCTGGCATTCAACAAAGACCCATTGGGTGTGTTTTATATGGACCCGAATCTTTTAAATATATTTGTGGCTGTGGTGTTTGTGAATTCCCCTACGGTATTTCGTATCGTGCGTGGTCTGACACTCGACATACAAACACGTGACTATTTGGCGGCTGCGGAAACACGCGGCGAACGACCCTTGTACGTCAGGTTTTGGGAGGTGCTGCTGAATGCACTCGGCCCTCGGATTGTCGATTTTGGTCTGCGTATTGGTTACACCCCAATTTTACGCTGGACGATCGGTTTTTTCGGTTTTGGTGTTTCTCCGGAGAGTCCTGACTGGGGCACAACCA
>CAYLZS010000373.1:0-20386 GCA_964388065.1 uncultured Granulosicoccaceae bacterium | reverse complement strand
ATTCTTAACTATCTGAAATTCTTTGCCGAATAATACCTCTTTGTATAAATCATGTTTAATGCCGTCAATTTCATAGTCGCCAGATTTTTCTTGTGTGACAGGCTTACCGTTAATTGTGAGTTGTTTAGGTCAGCCAGGAGTTTGTAGACTTTATGTTGTCGAAAATACCTCGTGGTCGCTTCGTCACTGTTGAGGAGATTGCCAGTATGATTACATGGATGGCATCAGCTGAAAACTCGTTCACGACCGGTGCGGTATTTGATTTATCAGGCGGTCGCGCAACTTATTGAATATAGGATTTAATTAATGTCAGAGCAAAGTGTGAGCGAACGTGACGCCAAAGGAGATTGGCGTCCCGATGCTCTTTTAAAATTACCACCGATCTATGCGTGGCCACCGCGTCCGCGCGATGTTGCAAAATGGTTTGTGGGTTTTCCGGGTTTCCTGTGGCCTTTGAATGCGCTACTGCTGTTAATTGCTGTTGCCACCTGGTTGTGGCTTACACCGGATCTTGCACAGATGAAAACGCTTGCGCCCTGGTGGATTAGCCTGGTGCTGGTACGTAATCTGTTTTTGGTACTCGCCTATTTTGGCGGACTCCATATTTACCTGTACACATTCAAAAAACAGGGCGACAAGCTTGAGTTTTCGAACCGGCCATTTGCCAGGAGCAAACGCTTTCTTTTTGGTGATCAGGTTAGAGATAACCTGTTTCGAACGCTCTGTTACGCCGTACCAATATTCACGGTTTACGAAGTTCTAACCTATTGGCTGTTCGCCAATGGCTTCCTCGGCTTTTTTTCCTTCACCGATAATTCAGTCGGTTTCTGGATCTGGTTTGTCGTACTTTTGCTGTTTGTGCCGGTAATTCACTCCACACACTTTTACTTCTCGCACCGTCTGCTGCACTGTCGAGCGCTGTATAAGTCGGTGCACCGTATTCACCATGCCAACATCGAAGTGGGACCATTCTCCGGGCTCGCGATGCATCCGGTTGAGTTGGCAATCTACTTTTCAACCGTGTGTGTGCAATGGTTACTGGCATTGCACCCGCTGAATGCTCTCTTTCAGCTCCAGTTTGCTGTCTTCAACGCCGCGATGAGTCATACAGGCTATGAGAAAATATTACTCAAAGATGACGTTGGCATTGAGAGCAGCAGCTACTTTCATTTTCTCCACCACAAATATTTCGAATGCAACTATGGTGGCACAATCGCACCTATGGATCAGTGGTTTGGTACCTTCCACGATGGCTCTATGGAGGCACAGGAACGGATGCGCCAACGGATGCGTGATCGATTGAATTGACGAACATTGTACCTTGCACGCTTATAGTTTTAATTAACTCTCGCTTTTTACAACTGCGGCCAGAAAATCATCAATAAGTCCGTCAGGAGCATTAATAACATGTTCGGGTGCTGGAAATTTTCCACTGGTTACATCACTTATATAGTCTTCAAAGCCTGCAACACGTTCTGCCTGTAACTCCTGCTGCAACTTGTACAGATTGCGGTACTGCTTAGAGTGTCTGGGCCACGGCGGCGGGTTGTTGCCGAGTATGTCGTCTGCGAACAGAAACAGGATATCACCACCGCTGCCGGCACCGATCGATGAAGTCACCAGTGTTGTTCTGGTAGAAATCTCTTTAAGTAACTCTGCCGGAATTACTTCTATCTCAACGGCCCATGCACCGGCATCCTCAAGCTTTTGAACTTCGCGGTAAACCCAAAGCGCTTCGTCCAGCGTTTTACCGACTGCTCGCAAACCACCAGTCCAGGTACTGCGGCGAGGTACGAGGCCCGCATGCCCCTGTACCGGTATACCGGCATCGGTTGCCGCGCGTATAAGCGCCGGACTCCATTGACACATAATGCCATCAGCACCAATGTTCATTGCGTCGTAACCCAGACGCACTGCCTCTGCTTCGGTGGCAGCTGCTGTCAGTGCAACGGAAAACGACATGAATGTGTTTGGTGCAGCACGACGGATAGCGATCGCAGATTCAGGAGACGATGCATCGAACCGGACTTTCATCGTATCAATGCCTGCAGCTTCTGCGGCGGCGGCTTCTTCGGGTGTAAAGGGCAGCGTTTCACACAATACTCGCTGACCTTTAACCTCGCGCAAATCGTGGACTGTGTAGTTGCGCGTAGCGTAAGCTCCACCAGGCGTCATCAATCGTTTTAATCCACGCTGCTTTGCGTCGCGTGGTGGTATGCCGCCGTCACCGGTACTATGGCTCGCCATTCTCAAGTCCTCTCACTGTGTTGAGAATTCTATAGTATCGATACAAACGAGAGGTATGGCGAATGTGATATTTGGGGTTCATCGTTACCTGCCCAACGGACCGGAGTTGCAGGGTCGGACGTTTTTCTCTGTTAAAAAAACCAGACACCACTCGCTGACCTTAAGCGATTTCAGAATTTCTGTTTTTTATCAATACTAAAAAAATTCGTTGACAGTTTCCCCGATTACCCGTAATTTTTAGTCATGCTAAAAAATAGCTCGCAGACCGAGTCTATGCCTGCAGAATTAGGCAGTGCACTTCGGCTCCGGAGGAAAAAACGCAAACTGACCATGCAGCAGGTCGCCGATCAGGCGGGCCTGTCTGTCGGGTTTATCAGTCAGGTTGAACGCGGTTTAACAGCACCATCGCTGGCATCCCTCGTGTCTCTGGCCGAGGTACTCGAGACTGGCATTGACAGTTTTCTACCCAAGTCTCCCGCCAGACAAACCACTCATAAAACTGAAAGACAAGCCTATTCAGTCGCTGGTGCTTCTGTTTTCTACGAGCGTCTTTCCAGTACGTTTAAAGACTCATCTCTGCACTCTGTTATTGCCCATGAGCCACCGGGTCACAGGGCCGAGCCGATCAGTCATCGGGGTGAGGAGATGTTTTATATTATCGAGGGTGAGATCACCGTCGAGATTGAAGGTGAAGCAGAGGTGCTGTGCAAGGGTGATTCCATTCACTTTGACAGTCGGCGCGTGCACTCCACCTGGAACCACACTGACGCCACAGCTTCCCTGCTTTGGTGCGGCACGATGGATATTTTTGGTGACGCGCCTGCACCGATTCACAAACAGGCACCCGATAGTAAAAACACCATTGAACTCAAGACACTCGAAACAAACGGAGATACTACCGATGATTAAACGAACTCTACTGGCTACGGCGCTGCTCGCAACCACTGTTGCCACCGCACCGTTATATGCAGGCGGAGTACTACGTCTGGATGAAGTCGCAGTCGGAGAACTTGATCCTGCCAAAGCATCAGATTATGCAGACAGTATTCTGATGTTCAATGTCTACGATACCCTGGTGCTTCCACAACAGGGAGGCCCTGGCCATGTGCCACATCTGGCCTCAAGCTGGGAGGCAGACGGGGTCGATTACACTTTTAGCTTGCGCGACGATGTAAAATTCCAGTCGGGCAACAGCATGACTGCCAATGACGTGGTCTATTCACTGGAGCGTATGCAGGCACTCGGTTCCGGTCTCTCTTATCTTTTTGCCGATGTCACAGCGGAGGCATCAGACGATAGCACTGTAAAGTTCACACTTGCCACTCCCTATGCACCGTTTGTCGCATCACTGGTGCGACTGCCAATTATTGACAGCGCCTACGTTAAAGCTAACTCAGATTCCGAATGGGGTGAAGAACTGTTATCTGCCGAGGGTGCAGGCACGGGTGCTTATACTGTGAGTTCACACAACCCGCAGGAAGAAACCGTGATGGAAAAATCCGACAGTTACTTCCTTAATGTAGCCGATGCTGCACCCGACACCGTGCGTATGCGCTATGGTTTGGAAGCCGCCACTGTCCGTACCCTGATTTCACAGGGCAAACACGATATAGCCAGCCAGTGGCTGCCGCCTGAAGTTATTCAGGCACTGGCAAAAGATGGTGCACAACTTTTTACCGAAACTGGCACCGGTGCATTCTACTTCAAGATGAACACCACCAAGCCACCTCTGGATGATGCCAACTGCCGTCTGGCACTGAGTCACGCATTCGACTACGACACCGCAGTAAAAATGATTGCGATCAATGACGACATTTCTGCAGGAAGCCCGGCCACCGGAGCGATACCTGTAGGCATGTACGGTGCAAACCCTGCCGATGGTGTGATGACTCAGGATCTGGATAAAGCCAAGACATTTCTCGATGCCTGCAAGTACGATGCAGCCGACATGAACATTGAAGTCAGCTGGATTGCCGAAGTACCGCTGGAGGAACGCTTCGCTTTGCTGATGCAATCAAACTTCACCTCACTGGGTATTAAGTCCGAGATCAAAAAACTACCCTGGGCCCTGTTTGCAGAGCAGGTTTCAACTCCGGAAAACACACCTCACATCAGCCAGCTGTTTGTCAACGCGGTAACTGGTGATCCGGATACTTTGTTATACGGCATGTATCACTCGTCTACACCGGGTACCTGGCAGTCACCGGAGTATCTCAACGATGCCAAAGTCGATGAGCACCTTGAAGCTGGCAGAACTGCAGCAGACGAAGCTGGCCGCGAAGCTGCCTACAGTGCATTAAACGCCAGGCTGTTGGAAATCGCACCGACCATCTACGGCTTTGATCGTCAGTCTGTATTTGCCGCTTCTGAGCGAGTTAAAGCGCCCGCCTTAACCGATGCATCTCAGGCATTTGGGCTCGACGGTCTCGGGTTCAGCTTTCGTTTGATGGAAGTAGCTGAGTAAACTTCACACCCGTCTGCAAGCACCGGGCGTATAGCCCGGTGCTTACACATTAACACCCACCCACTTCTTACTATCTGCCCAACTCCATGCCTGCAGTCTTTGATCTCCTAATTAGAAGACTGGCTATCAGCGTCGTTGTCCTGATCGGGGTGTCGATGCTGATCTTTGCAATCGCTCGCATCATTCCCGGTGATCCCGCACGTATTGCTCTCGGGCCGAATGCAAAAACCGAACAAATTGAAAAGCTGCGCAGCGAGATGCATTTAGATGAATCGCTGCCGGTGCAGTATGGCTACTTTATTCGTGATGTCATGCGCGGTGATCTGGGTACGTCATTGTATACAAACCGACCGGTCACCACAGATATAAAACAGTTCCTGCCAGCTACACTGGAGCTGGTGTTTTTAGCCGGCATCATTATGGTCTGTGCCGGTTTGCCGCTCGGCATACTGGCAGCACGCTATCGTGGGCGCTGGCCGGATCATCTGGCAAGGGTGATTGCACTGTTAACGGTATCGGCTCCCGGATTTGTCTGGGCAGTTATTCTGATGCTGTTGTTTGCGTTCTATTTACCGCTGTTTCCGATTGCAGGACGCATTGAAGACATCTATGAAATAGAAAGAGTTACGGGTTTCCTGACCATAGACACACTGATTGCAGGTAATTTTGCCGCCTTCGGCAGTGCCATACACCATATAATTTTACCTGCGGTAGCGTTGTCTTTATCTGGTATTGGTCAGGCCGCCAGACTGACCCGCGCCAATATGGTTGAGACCTACGACAAACCCTATATAGAGATGGCGCAGGCATACGGTTTTTTCCCGTCTCGTATTGCACGCAGTTACGCGTTTAAACCGTCATTAATACCATCACTGACGATCATCGGTCTGGACTTTGCCGCCATGCTCGGCAATGCATTTCTGGTGGAAGCGGTTTTCGCATGGCCAGGTTTATCGCGATACGGTGTGGCGGTGATACTGCGTAAAGATTTAAATGCCATTATGGGTACTGTGCTGATCATTGCGATTACTTTTTTAATTGTGAATATCATCGTCGATATCATCATCGCGTTTTTGAATCCGCGGATTCGCTATTCGACAAGAAGTAACGCGTGATGAGAGTATTAAAAATACTCTGTGCAAACCCGCTGTCGCTAATCGGTTTGACCATTGTAGTACTCATAACCTGCGCCGCAATACTGGCTCCATGGCTCGCGCCCTACCCGGATCACAATGGCGCAATTGTCGATTTCGCCTTCGCCAACAAAACCCCGAGCGCGCGCAACTGGATGGGCACCGATCTGGTCGGGCGGGATATCTTCAGTCGCATACTCTACGCGTATCGCATCAGTTTAACCCTCGGGATTGTGGTGCTGGCTATTGCAGTACCCATCGGTACCATTGTGGGTTTAATCGCAGGATACAAAGCTGGCTGGATCGGTGCGGTGCTGATGCGTATTGTCGATGTGTTTTTATCGATTCCACCACTGGTGCTGGCTATTGCCATGATGGGGGTATTGGAACCCACGCTCACCAACGCTATGCTGGCAGTTACTGCCATGTGGTGGCCGTGGTACGCCCGCCTTGTGTATTCACTGGCGCGCGCTGAACGCGAAGAGGGTTACGTTCTGGCAGCAGAGGTAATTGGTACCGGTACACCTCACATAGCGTTTAAAGAAATACTGCCTAATTGCCTGCCCGCGATTATCACCAAGATGACACTCGACATGGGCTTTGTGATTATCCTTGCATCGTCACTGTCTTTTCTTGGGCTGGGTGTACAGCCCCCTACTCCCGACCTGGGTTCTATGGTGGCCGAAGGTGCGCGCTATCTGCCAGACAGCTGGTGGCTAACGGTATTTCCGGGCCTTGCCATACTGCTTGCCGTATTCGGTTTTAACCTGCTCGGTGACGGTTTGCGTGATGTATTGGGAATTCACGAATGAACAGCGTTCTCAACATCAGTGATTTATCGCTTTCGTTTAAAACACTGACATCAAAAACCGATGTATTGCATTCTGTCGATCTGCGTATTGAAGCCGGTGAAAAAGTGGCACTGGTGGGTGAAAGCGGATCAGGTAAGTCCGTTACTGCCAGAATTATTCTGGGCCTGTTACAGGAAACCCGATCTGCCAGAGTCAGCGGCCAGGTGTTATTTGAAGGCAGTGATATCAACACCATGACACGTCGGGCGCGTGCCGCGTTGCGCGGCACTAAGATATCCATGATTTTTCAGGATCCGACTTCTTCACTAAACCCGGTTTTTACTATCGGACATCTGTTTAATGAAGTCTTGCGCCGCAATAATTCAAAATTATCTGCAGATGAGTGCAACGCGCGTGCAAAAGAATTACTGGCTGAAGTCTCCCTGCCAGATGTTGAACGGGTGCTGTCATCCTATCCCTTTCAATTATCCGGTGGTATGAATCAGCGTGTGATGATTGCGATGGCACTGGCAAATCAGCCAACCCTGCTGCTCGCAGATGAACCGGGTACAGCGCTGGATGTATCTGTACAGGCACAAACACTTAAAGTGATGCATCATATGGTGAGCACACATAATACCGCAGTGTTATTTATCTCTCACAATCTGGGTGTGGTACGTGAGTTTGCAGATCGCGTCTATGTGATATACCGCGGCAACATAGTTGAAGACGGAACAACAGCGGCTCTCTTTCGCAATCCTCAACACGCCTACACCCGTGCGTTGCTTGCTGCAGTACCAAGAATAACCGGTGGCGGATTGCCAACAGTCGCAGAAGACGATGAGGCATTTTTGCAGCCACGGGTCAGCCATGGGAGTGAGGTATGACTCTGCTCTCTCTAAATTCGTTGTCAAAAACATTCAAGACCCCTGCGGGGCCGGTACACGCTGTTGATAATGTCTCTCTGAATGTCCAGGCCGGAGAATGTGTGGCGGTAGTCGGTGAAAGCGGTTCCGGTAAAACCACACTTGCCCTGATGGTGCTTGGCATACTGGACTCAACACAGGGCGAGATCTTGTTTGACGGTCAGGTGCTGCCGGCCAAACGTACCCAAACACAACGGCGTGCGATACAACTGGTACAACAAAACCCGCTGTCATCTTTAAACCCCAAACGCACTGTCGGTTCATCAGTTCGACTCGGGCTTGATACCTATAAAATTGGTGAACGAAGTCAGCGCTGGCAATCAGTGGAAGATGCACTTGTTGCGGTCGGGCTGGATCCACAGATGCGTAAACGTCCACCGTCTGCACTGTCTGGTGGTCAGCGCCAGCGCGTCGGTATTGCGCGCGCACTGGCCTGCGAGCCACGCCTTATTGTACTGGATGAGCCGACTTCAGCACTCGATGTACTGGTGCAGGCCCGCGTGCTCAGGCTGTTAAACGATCTGCGTACACAGCGCGGTCTGACGTATATATTCATAACTCACGATCTTGCTGTCGTGCGCAACGTTGCAGATCGGGTAGCAGTCTTTCAGCAAGGCAGACTGATTGAAACCGATACCACTGACAATATTTTTGCAAACCCGCAGTCGGACTACACCCGCAATCTTATTTCTGCAGTACCGGTGGTAGATGACGAAGAGCTTGCTTTAAGAGATAAACTGGCGAATCAATATGACTGATATAACCCATGCACTGGCAACAAAGGATCAGCCCAACGCCACCTACAAGGCGCTGGAAAGTCTGGTACACGAGACGGTAGGCATTAAACTGTTTACTCTGATGAAAATTGATCGCACTCGTGGTGTCGCACGCCGCACCTTTAGTAATCAGCCTCAGGCCTATCCCACCAGTGGTGAAAAGCCACTTGAAGACAACGCATGGACCGAACAGGTACAGGTTCGAAAAGAGACATTCGTTGCCAATAGCATAGAAGAGATAGCCGCGGTCTTTTCCGACTATGAGTTAATTCAGTCTCTCGGTTGTGAAAGTTGCATAAACGTACCTGTCGTCATTGGCGGGTCGGTTGTAGGCACATTAAACTGCCTGCATGAAGCAGATCACTATACAGCAGAGCGAGTGGCTGCAGCTGAGTCGCTAAAACAGGCTGGTGCACTGGCCTTTTTACTGGACGCAGTTTTGGAGGAGAGTTCCCATGAGTAAATCAACTCAGCGCGTTGCAACCGATGTCGGGGGTACCTTTACCGATCTTGTTGCCATTGAAACCTCTTCAGATGGCATGAAAATCACCACCGCAAAAACAGATACTACACCACCGGATTTTGAAACCGGTGTGCTCAATGTTCTGCAAAAAGGCAATATCGTTGTCAGTGATATCGACTTTCTGGCACACGGTACCACTGTCGTGATCAACGCATTAACCGAGCGCAAAGGAGTAACCGTCGGGCTGATTACCACTGAAGGCTTCCGCGATACGCTTGAAATTGCGCGGGGCAACCGACCGGATTTTTTCAACCTGCGCTACCAGAAGCCCCGCCCGTTTGTAGCGCGTCACCTGCGTGCCGAGGTGCCCGGGCGTATGACATACAAAGGTGAAGAACGCAGCCCACTGGATTTATCCGGCTTGCCCGAGATCATTAAAACATTCAAGACAGAAAATGTTGAAGCCGTTGCCATATCCCTGCTGCACGCTTATGCCAACACAGCACACGAAGAAGCCGTGCTCGCAGCACTTAAAAAGCTCTGGCCCGAGGTATCAGTGGTTGCTTCACACCAGATTACCCGTGAATGGCGAGAGTACGAACGCTCTAACACCGCGGTACTTTCAGCCTATGTACAACCGGTGGCAGCGCGATATCTTAGCAATCTAAACGAAGCGCTGATCAAACAGGGATTTGCCAAAAGCCCCTATATTATGCAGTCAAACTGCGGCGTCGACAGCTTGCAGGCTACTTCAAAAGTACCTATCACGATGGTCGAGAGCGGTCCCGCTTCGGGCTTCTGGGGCGCTGCAGAACTTGGCAAGCTGATCGGTGAACACAATGTACTGGCACTGGATATCGGCGGTACAACCGCCAAGTGTTCTTTAATTGAAGATGGCGAAGTCCGGATCATGACCGACTACTGGATTGAACGCTCGCGCGCGTCTGCGGGTTATCCCATCATGGTACCGGTTGTCGATCTGGTAGAAATCGGTAACGGTGGCGGTTCAATTGCCTGGGTGGATGAGTTTGGCAAGTTGCATGTCGGACCTCAGTCCGCAGGCGCTCTGCCCGGCCCAGCTGCCTATGGCAAAGGCGGTGCAGATGCCACCACCACCGATGCCAATCTGTGGCTCGGCAGAATCAATCGCGACTACTTTTGTGGCGGCAATGTGACTGCAGATATGCAGGCGGCAGAGACTGCATTAAAGAAGATTGGCAAGCAACTCGGTGTCAGCATTGAAGAGGCCGCGCGCGGCATCATCCGTATAGCCAACAACAACATGGTTAACGCACTGAAACTGGTGTCACTCAACCGTGGCCACGATACACGAGACTTTACCCTGCTCGCGTTTGGCGGTGGCGGGCCGATGCATGCTGTGGCACTGGGACAGGAGTTACAGGTTAAAAAAGTAGTGATACCTGCAGCGGCGTCTGTGTTTTCGGCATGGGGCATGATGATGTCTGATCTGCGTCGTGATTACTTTGTTACCCAGCTGGTCGATCTTGATGAGGGTGCAGCAGAGAAAATAGAAACGGTTTTTAGTGCTTCTGAACAGCAGGCACTGGCAACCTTCAAAGAAGAAGGTGTCGATACCAGCCGCATCAGCTTTTTGCGCTACGGTAAATTCCGATATCAGAATCAGGAACACACCACCGAAGTATTGATTAAAGGCCACATAACTGATGCAAGGCTTGAGGAAATCGCAGAGAGCTTTCGTGCCACCTATGAACGCGAATACACCTATCGGCTGGAAGCACCGGTTGAAATGGTTGGCATCCATCTGGTTGCCCGTGCCGAGGTCGGTAAACTTGAAATGACAGCAGCCGCTATTGGCGACTCTGATGCAGGCACAGCTGTCAAAGGCACACGTGATGTTGACTACGCTCTGGAAGGTACCCACAGTGCCACCATCTATGATGGTGAAAAATTAAAACCGGGCATGGCGTTCAATGGCCCATCGGTCATAGAGGACTCCGGCACCACCGTGGTAATACATCCGCATAATAAAGTCACCATTGATGCCTATCGCAACATTCATATTTTACTGGAGCACGGAGTATGAGTAACGATCCTATCACGCTTGAGATTATCCAGAACTCTATTCAGGCGGCCGCCGATGAAATGTTCGCCGCTATGCGCAAGACGGCTATGTCATCCATTATTTATGAAGTACTGGATATGGGCACCGGCATTACCGATGCCGAGGGCCGTATTGCGTCATCCGGTGCAGGCATACCCGCATTCATTGGTGTGCTCGATAAAAGCGTACAGTTTATCCTCGGTAAGTTTGGAGAAGACATCAAACCCGGTGATGTTTTTATCACCAATGATCCATGGCATGGAGGTGTTACTCATCTAAATGATCTGGTACTGGCAATGCCGGTGTTTATCGATGAAAAACTCATCAGCTGGACCGCCAATATTGCACACAACTCTGACGTCGGCGGCATGGCACCCGGTTCGTTATCTGGAGAAGCCACCGAGATTTTTCAGGAAGGTCTGAGACTTCCGGCAGTTAAATTGATTCGTGAAGGTGAAACCGATCAGTCAGTGATGGACATCATCACCTGTAACAGCCGCATGCCTGACTTTCTGCTGGGTGATGTCTGGGCGGCCATTGCATCAGTGCGTATCGGTGCCAAACGACTACAGGAACTGGCAGCTAAATATGGTGTGCACACCTTCGAGTCTGCAATGGACAGCTTCATGGACTTTGGAGAACAATCTGCTATCGCAGAACTTAAAAACCTGCCAAAGGGCACATTCGAACTGACAGAGCCCCAGGATGATGGTCGGGAATATAAAGTAAAGGTCACCATCAGTAACACAGAATTCATTGTTGATCTGACTGAAAACCCGGATGAAGATGCGGGACCTACCAACACTTCACAGGACGGTACTGTGATTTGCGCACAAATGGTATTTAAATCATTAATCAATCCCGAGTCACCTGCGAACGATGGATCTTTTCGACCCCTGAAGGTACTCACCCGTGAAGGATCTGTATTTCATGCCAAAGAGCCCGCGCCAATAGGTTTTTACTTTGAAACCGAAGTTCGGGTATACGATCTTATCTGGCGCTGTCTGGCACCACATATCAAGAGTTTACCTGCCGGACACTTCAGTTCTATTTGCGGTACGTTTATTGGCGGCATTCATCCGGATACCGGCCGACAGTACACCATCATAGAGCCGCAACTCGGTGGCTGGGGTGCATGGGACGGTAGCGATGGCAACCCGTGTATATTTTCAGGTTTTCATGGTGAAACCTACAACACTCCCGCAGAAATTTCGGAGGCCAGAAACGGTTTGTATGTTGATCGCATGGAGTTAAACACAGCTCCTGGTGGTGAAGGTGAATTCAATGGCGGTCGCGGTTTGATACTGGATTATCGTATACGCACCGAAAATGGTTTTTTAACTGCGGGTTACACACGCTCCAAAATAAAGCCATGGCCCTTGAACAACGGGCTCGAAGGGTCCGGCAACTTAGTGGTAGTAACCAAAGCCGATGGCAGCGTCGAGGAATACTCGTTTGTTTCAGGATTAAGCTTAACCACTGACGATGTTGTCAGAGTGATCACCTCGTCAGGTGCCGGCTTCGGTGACCCGCGCAAACGCGATCCGGATGCGGTCAAACAGGATATCGAAAACGGTTTGACTACCGCTGAGCGTGCGCGCGAGGTACATGGCGTGTAAGTCATGACTGATATTTTTACTCGCGATGTGATTGCAGCATCCCTCGATGCCGCGGCCACCGAAATGTTTGACACCTTGCGCAAAACCGCGATGAGTCCAATCATTTATGAAGTGCTCGACGTCGGCACCGGGGTTACAGATGCAGAGGGAGCGCTGGTCAGTTCGGGTGCGGGTATACCTTCATTTATCGGAGTACTGGACAAATCCATCACCGCCATCATTGAAAAGATGGAAGATGATATTAACGAAGGTGATGTCTTTTTAATCAACGATCCCAACTACGGTGGTGTAACCCATCTAAACGATGTGGTAGTTGCAGAACCGGTGTTTTATAAAACACAGCGTATCGCATGGGTGGCATCGATAGCGCACTGGAGCGACATTGGCGGACGTACTCCAGGCTCAATGTCGGTGGATTGCAGCGAGATTATTGCCGAAGGACTGCGCCTTCCCATTGTGCGAATTATCAATCAGGGTGAAACAAATAGGGCAGTCTTCGACATTATCTCCTGTAACAGCCGCCTGCCGGAATTTGCCCGAGGTGATCTTTGGGCACAGATTGCAGCAGGTCGCAAAGCAGCAGAACGCATCAGGCAACTCTGTGAGCGTTATAGCACACAGGCACTGCAACAGGCGATAAGCGATGCATGCAATATCGGTGAACAGCGTACCCGTGCCGGGCTTAACAATCTTCCAGTCGGACTCTACTCAATTGATGAACCCCAGGACGATGGATCAAGCTGGTCTGTCAGTATTAAAATAACGCCGAATGAATTTATTGTCGATCTGCGTGACGCACCGCCGGAGGCGACAACCCCGGTCAATACCGGTCGCGACGGAACCATTGTCGCCTGCCAGGTGTTTTTTAAAGCCCTGACCGACCCTGCACGATTTGCCAACGCCGGTTCATTCAAACCACTGAAGGTATTAACCACACCGGGCACTGTCTTTCATGCAGGATCACAGGCAGCACACGCCTACTATTTTGAAACCCGGATGAAGCTTATCGATATGTTATGGCATTGCCTGGCCAGCGCATTGCCTGAACACCTGCCTGCCGGACACTTCGCGTCGATCTTCGGTACCGTGATTGCCGGCAACCACCCGGACACCAACCGTCGCTACACCATGGTAGAACCTCAGATGGGTGGCTGGGGTGCGACCAATGAACAACATGGTCAGCATGCCATGTTTTCCACCAACCACGGTGACACGTTTAATTGTCCGGTAGAAATTGCGGAGGCCAGATACGGATTTGACGTGCTCGATAAACTTTTAACGTTCGCCCCGGTTGTCGATAATCAGTTTCAGGGGGGTGCGGGATTATCAATCCGCTACAGGCTTCGAAGTAAGGCCGTGTTATCTACCGGCTATTCGCATGCCAGAGTACCGGTTTGGTCACACGCTCAGGCGCAGGCTGGTGGTGTAAACCAACTGTGTATTCATCGATCTAACGGAGATTCAACCAGCTACCATATGGCCAGCGGTGTGCAGCTAAGCGCAGATGATATCGTTGAGATCAAAACTGCTTATGGTGGTTCTGTAGAAAAAACAACTGCTAAACGGTATTGATTTTTAAATGGCTGTAAAGATTAAGCTGTATTGCCTTCCAGTTCACAAAGTATCGCCAGCATGGCTCTTAGTTTTGTCTCCCTTATGGATGACAAAAGGCGTTTTGGTTTATCTGTTGTGATATTTTTTAGATACACCAATGTGTTTTTAAACCAGCTCTACCCCGAACTCATTAAACAGCGAATGACAGGTGTTGGCTGATTCGCCCTGTTGTCCGTAAAGGTAGCTGGGGTACCTAAAGGAGCCACTCATGTATACGCTGTACGTAAGATCCGATCCAGTCGAAATTTTCACGGCTTATCTTTCTACAGCTACATTCATGTTAATCAGACGCCAATGACAAACTAAATTGTCGGGCAGATTGACTGCCGTTATGATGTATTTCTGTCCAGTGTGCATCAGTACCGATTACAGCACACCCTTTCCTGCGTAACTTTGTACTCAATGTGTCTGTACTGATTCTCTCTGACAGATCGTACTTTTCACTGATTCTTGTACCATTGGTCAATACAACGACAATTTCCGTTGCGGTATCAGGGATATCTGCGGCCGCAACCTCTACCTTTGTAGCAAAGGCCTGCAATTTGGCATTACTGCACAGATCATCAGTGAATGTAGCAGGATCTGCGATAGTGAAGCCGTCTATCACCATTCCCGCCAGCCAAACGTAACTGAACTTAACTTCAAGCCCGGTTTTTGGATTCTTGTTATCGCAGACACGCAGCCATTTGGAATGCACACATACCTTCAGCTCTGTGACATCTTCTAACGTAAATTGGTTGTCGTTACGTGCTTTTAGAATTGCCTCAATCATTGCGTGAGTACCATGACAGCAGGCATGGAGTTTATAGGTAATATCTTCAAAGAGAAATCGCTTATTAATCGGTAATTCTTCAGGAAGAGTACTGTGAGTTTCTATAAAACCCTGTACACCCTGCAAACCATCATCCGCTGAACTAACACCCAGAGCTGCTAACCGGGCGCATTCAACCCCATTCGATGCGGAGTAACCTGCGTTTAAAGGCTTACCCATAGTGCCGAACTGAATTTTTAAACCACTCGCACGGGTGGCACAAATACCTAACGCTGCGCGGCACTGGTTTTGGGAGAGACCATACAAACGAGCAGATGCCACTGTCGCACCAAACGCACCAGCGGTGGCTGTTTGATGAAAGCCCTGCTCATAGTGATTCGCGCCAAGAACCATACCAATTTTAATAGCTGATTCAGCACCAACGAGAAACGCCTGCAGCATTTCATCTATAGTACAATCTGTCTCCTGCGCCACAGCCAGTGCAGCGGGAAAGATTCCCACAGACAGATGACCGATGTGGGCAAAGTGAGTATCGTCGTAGTCCAGTGCATGGGAGATAGTACCGTTGGCCAAAGCTGCCGCTACCGGCGATGCATTGGCACCGCTAAAGACAGAACAGATACCTGATGCATGTTCTGTTTCTATATAGCTTCTTATTTTATTGGCCACGGGCTCGTCACACCCACCCAAGCCACAAACAATCCAGTCAAACAGTGACATTTTTGCCATAGCAAGCGACTGCGTCGGGAGAGAGTCAGAAGGCGTATATGCAAGCTCTATAATTTGTTCAATAAGTTTCATATAAAAGGCTCATTTGAGTTGCTGAGTAATTTTCATATAGTGCCTGATTTTTAATTGTTGTTTTTTAGAGATACGTAGTATGAACTATGTCGTTTTTGTATTCGCGATTATTATGTTGATCACTGGCATAGTAGCTCTTGTCAGGCCAATGGTAATTTACCGCTTCATAGATGCCTGCTCACATTCTCTGAAACTTCATATTTTCGCTGTTTTGATCAGGTTGTTTCTAGGGGCAGCGCTAATTATAGCTGCTAAAAATTCGACATTCCCTACCGCTCTCGAGGTATCAGGATGGCTAATTTTACTGGCAGGGATTGCGTTGGCAGTAATAGGACGCAAAAAATTTATGGAGCTGGTAAAGTGGGCGCTAAGCCTGATTCCGCAATACAGTCGTGCCATCGGACTATTCGCAATATTGTTTAGCGGGTTGCTTGGTTACTCAGTCCTTTAATTAATCAAAACACTAAAAGCAGTTGTGACCGAAATTGCACACGCTTTAAAATCACTTCATCGTAGTCGCTCTACTTTAGCGAAACATTTTAGGTATCAACAATGATAATTATACGTGCCATTATTTTTATTGTGGCTTTGGCCTTTGGATTCATCTTATCTGGCAACCTGGCAGGTATCGATAAAATTCGTGACGGAGGAACCGACCTGGCGGAATCAGTTATCAGTTCTTTTCAAAACCAGGAGTTAACTGACGCTGCAGTTATCGACGGTGATAGCTCAGCAGTTTCCAAATACGCAACGGCCACAAACGCCAAATACCTCCTGATCGCAATGGGTGTCTTTTTTGGCGTTTTCTCAGCGACAATAATCGGTGCCGGAGTTATTGGATTACTGGGTGGGGTGCTTTTCAGTCCCGAGATCGCATCAGTACCTGTTCTCGCAGATGCTGCTGTGAGTATCAGCAACACCGTGTCGTCACTGTGGTCAGACCTCATAACAAAATTAGCCGAACAACAATAAGATTTCTACCGCTGCAAAAACCTGCCAGACATCATGGACACGATCACATCGGAAGCCAGGTTTTTATGGAGAAATAACTAAGGCGATGTCTAGCACAGCGCAATTATGCTTCCAGAACTGAAATCACTGATGTAATGTCGCTGGCGATGCGGGTCGCGACCGCTCGATACCAAAAATGTCAGTTGACCATAAGCAGGGGGGTTGGTCAGTCAGTTAAGTTAATGTGAACTTCACCATATCGCTACCAGCATTCAATTTAGGATTGTCGGAATATCAGTCCAGGGTGCGGTAACAGTTGAGGACAGATTCTGCACTGCAACATTAGCGGAAACTCATGGGGCATCGTAAGATAGTATCTGATCCCCGGTGTGTAACATTCTCACGGTAGTTAAATCATTTTAATGTGGCTTCGCTCATCACATTGTATCAGGTACTTAACAATACGAGCGTAGTTCGGGCTACAACACCACACTAGCTTCCGGTGAGCAGAGCACAAGCTATGGTTCAAAAACTCATTCAAGAGAACGCTAATTTCACTCTGGGTTATTGGGGCATTAGAGGATTAGGCCAGCCCATCAGGTTTTTGCTGGCTTGTGCCGACGCGCCGTTTTCAGAAATTCGGTTGGGCGTATTGCAGAACGGCACACTACTGACCAAAGATGAAGAAGATGAAGACTGGGCGAATGTTCGTTCGACACTCACCATGTCGTTTCCCAACTTACCCTACCTGATTGACTCAAGTGGGAGTACGCCAATAGAGCTGACACAAAGTAATGCAATTCTTCGTTATCTGGCCAGACACCTGGACTTTTACGGGGATTCAGAATCCGAGCGCACCGAAATCGATATACTTCAAGACGAAGCCTACGATTTTCGCAATGAAATCATTCAAACCGCCTACACATCGAGTGCAGAATACCCAGATGTATATGAACACTTTACAAACCACACCCTGCCCCGCTACCTGAACAGCTTCGACAGTTACCTGGCTGCACGCACAGATAGAAACTTCTTTGTCGGCAGACGCTTGTCATTAGTGGATTTTGTTTTTTACGAATTATTCTGGCAAATGACACTAATGGTGCCGAATTCGATCACTGACTCCAGCAGGCCGACTCTCTTTCACTACCTCAATGCATTCGAGCAAATCCCCCAAATTGCTGAGTACATGCAAAGTCAATACTATATCGAACGTCCTATCAACAGCCCATGGGCATCTTTCGCTTAACACTCTTATCAGAACCACCGATTGTGCTAACCGCGCTATAAGAAATCGTCAGGGCCTTGAATTGCAACAGCAGCGGACACTCATGCACCGGTTTTTCACTTCTCTGACACTCAGTGTCTCTTCGTGTCAGAGAGTCGGATCTGCTTAAACTCAAACAACCCTCAAACTGATCTCACTGCAGTGCCAAAATAAAATCTACCAGCGTTTCTATATCTTCCTGACTCACTCGTGGAAAGTTAGCGGGCATTGGAACACCACCTGTCTGGTCAACCCAGTTGCCTGCCCCGCCATTCCTGATTGCCTCAATCAGCTTTTGCCTGCCTTGCGGGTCATCGCGATAGCGATCGGCAACATCCAGCCACCCGGGCCCGACCAGCTTGGCGTCTATTGCGTGGCAACCAGTGCAGCCACTTTGCAATGCAAGGTCTGGCATAATAGCTACGTTTGCTGCCACATCTTCTGCGTTCGCAGCTGGTTCTGCGGTCGCAACCGACTGTTCAGTAGTGTCTGCCGCTGCCAGGTCGTGATGCTGGTGCAAAAACCGCACAATCTGCTCGAACTCTGACATGCTGGCTTCCAATCCGTTGCTCACCATTCGGGTGACAGTCTGCTGTACTTCATCAGCACTTTCAAAACTCTTATCCAGCGCCAGATCCGGTGAGTGGCACTGTGAACATTTGCTTTCGAATACTTCGCGTGCCGCAACAACATCGAAATCACCGGAAGCCTGTCCGATCGTTTCGTTTGCCTTTTTTATCGCGTTCATACTGTCTGCAGATGCACTCAGTTGTTTTTGCCGTTCCATTATTGAGTTTTGCAGCGTTGGTGTGATGGCAATCAGATAGGAGGTTATCTGCCATTTTTCCTGTTCCGAAAAGCTGGTAACCACTGTAGAACGATTGGCCATGCGCTCAACCGTGTCACGCCAGTTTTTAGGGGTTCGCGGTCGCGCAAGGATTGTGCGAAGGTCATGGCATTGAACACATTTGCTGCGCAACAACTGCCGTCCCTCAAACAATGAGCCGCGACTGGCCATTTCATCGATTGTTTGCGGAATTGTTTCCGGATCGTAGCCGATATCGGGAAGCTGATCACGCACCCGCTGCAATCGCTCCTCGGTGAAACCTTCACCACCAAGCGCCTGCGCTGCAAGCACACGCTCGCGCCATACTGACGGAAGCGCCAGTCCCATCAGAACTATAGTGAGTAAAAACAGTGTTGTACCCAGCGGTGGTGCAAGTGTTGATTCAAGGTGTTTGAAAAACCGAACTATCGCGATTTTTACAATTAACAATCCGCCAATGCTGTACCCGAGTACCAGATGAAACACAGTACGCGCCGGTAGTTCTATTTGATAGGTCCACATCCGCGGCAGCATCTGAATCATCAGATAGACGTAGATCGCGACGAAAATCCAGCCCATCAACCGGTGCAACGCCATGGCCCAGCGCGGCGCTGAACTGCGATGCTCTTTTGCGTTGAACGGGTAGCCCCATAAGTGGTACATCAGAAATGTCGCGGAGAACGCGAGCACCACGAAAGCAATGGCCAGAAAAACGTTGATTACTGAAGACAAATTTATTCCTGCGACCGGTTAATAATGCGTTGGATTTGAGTCTTGATGAGGCACATTATTATGCCAGTTCCGGTGCAGTTCAGAGAGAAATTTTCAGCTTGATTCCGGTGCCTGTCTCCACAAGCCTCACCCGCAACCCCCTCAGATCAGACTGATTCTAACCATGCAAATGTCCGATAACAGCCGCTCGCTGATACTGGCCGGGCAACTACGTATCTGTAAAGGCCGTTATGCGCAAAGTTGGGCGTCTGCTATCGAACTTCAAATACCACTGGAACAAATAAGACCGCGTTAGCTGGTGCCATTGAACCACTGCACTTATAGGAGCGTAACAGTTCCGCCTGCTTCGCCGCCTGCTTCGAGAATACAACTTACACTACCAGTCCATCCAACCCGTGATCTATTTTGTCGGTGCAGATAATGTTAAGCGCTTCACCCGCCGGTGTTACAGGTATGTATGTCCGGATGCCATTCCATCCGGATTTTGCATTTACAGGACCTCAACCCTGCAACAACCTTCGCTTCAGAGGTTTATCCCTGCCCGCCACGTGCAACGACATAGCGCAAGCCGCCTAACAAGTGCTCACGAAAATCAGGCTCTAAGTAGCTCGCTTCTGTATGGCCACCACCGGTGTACCATGAGCGGCCGCCGTCAAAGTCGTGAAACCAGGCGCTCGGGTGGTCATCGCTCATGTTGCCACCCGTGTATGAGCTTTCATCCAGGGTAAGCAGAACATTCACCATGGATCGCGGGTTGGTGCGGTAGTTATACCATTCATCGGTTCTGGTCCACCGGGCACCCAGGTGACTTGTTGACGAATGAGATCTGTCTTCCACATCCTGAGTGGCACTCTGTATTGCCGGGTGGCTGTCAAAATAAGCTCCCACAAGACGACCATACCAGGGCCATTCGAATTCGGT
>CAYLZS010000372.1:0-4951 GCA_964388065.1 uncultured Granulosicoccaceae bacterium | reverse complement strand
AAGACACACGTTCCTGTGTGTTAACGGTCGATGGACTGCCAGGGCACCGCACTGGCTGTCCGGTCTTTATAGCGGAGGTACCATGAGTATTCAATCACCTTATTTGTTGTTCCTCGGCGATGCGATCGATCCGTTAACCGCAAAAGTAGCGCAGGGTATCGTTGACTGGCGACCGGATAACTGTGTCGGTCAGTACCGGCTTGCCGACTGTAAAGCAGACTGTGGTCTCACTGATATGACGCTTGCGGAAGCCGCCAGTGCGGGTGCTAAGACGCTGGTTATCGGTGTGGCTAATCGCGGTGGGGTGATCTCGCCAAACTGGATAGAAGTTTTGTCATCGGCGCTGGATCAGGGTTTCGATATCGCGGCTGGTTTGCATAACCGGTTATCTGATGTGCCGGCACTCGCAGAGAAGGCTGCGCAGCTAGGAAGAACACTGCATGATGTGCGGCATCCTACCGAAGAATTTGCTGTTGGCAATGGCAAGCCACGCAGTGGTAAAAGAATCTTGCCGGTCGGTACAGATTGCTCGTGCGGTAAAATGTATACCGCGTTAGCAATTGAAAAAGCCCTGCGTGAAAGAGGTCAGAAAGCGGATTTTCGTGCCACCGGTCAGACCGGTATTCTTATTTGTGGTGAAGGAGTCTCGGTCGATGCCGTGGTGTCTGATTTTATTTCAGGTGCGACAGAAGCACTGGCACCGGCAGCAGCTGATGATCACTGGGATGTGATTGAAGGTCAGGGTTCTCTTTTTCACCCGTCGTTTGCAGGTGTGACACTCGGATTAATTCATGGCGCGCAACCGGATTATCTGGTGTTGTGTCATGAGCCAACACGCAAACACATGCGTGGGGTGCCCGAATATCCGTTGCCATCAATTTCACACTGCATGCAATCGGTTCAGGAGGCCGCACGGCTGACTAATCCAAAGGCGAAGTTTGCCGGTCTCTCAATCAACACCAAAGCACTTGGTGAAACCGATGCTAAAAAGCTGCTGGATGAACTGGAGTCCACTCATGAACTGCCAGCGGTTGATCCGTTTCGAACCGGTGTCGATAAACTGCTTGATGTGATGTTATAGGCTGCTTTTTGTCACCGTATGATCATCTATCCGAGATTAAACCTGAGATTTAATTAGTGAGATCGTTAAAGGCAGATCGAGAGTCATGGCCGATAGATGGTTCGTTTACCATTTCACGCGGCACCAAAACCAGTGCCGAAGTGGTGAAGGTTACTATTGAATGGGATGACGGTGCCACAGGGCATGGCGAGTGCGTGCCCTATGCGCGCTATGGTGAGACAATAGAAAGTGTCATAACTCAAATTAACTCGCAGCAAAAACTTTTAAATGAAGTGGCGGACTGTGCAGAAGTAAAGTCGTTACTTCAAAATGCACTGCCTGCCGGTGCTGCTCGCAATGCCATCGATTGTGCATTGTGGGATCTTCAGGCTAAAAAAACCGGTAAAAGAGCATGGGAGCTTGCCGGAATGGATAAGCCCGGGAGTGCAATCACAGCCTATACGCTTTCCCTCGATACACCGGATCGTATGCATACTGCTGCAGAAAAATACAATGCTCGTCCATTACTTAAGTTAAAGCTCGCAGGCGAGGGTGATGTTGAGCGGGTGGCGGCAGTTCGAAGTGGCGCACCAGACAGCAGGATTATTGTCGACGCCAATGAAGGCTGGAGTATCGCGGAATACGAATCCATGGTGCCCAGGCTGCATGATCTTGGTGTTAGTATGATTGAGCAACCCTTACCATCTACTGACGATGCGGCGCTCGCAAATGTTGAGCGGCCTGTTACTATCTGTGCGGATGAGTCTTGTCACGATGTGGCAACCTTAGCGGCGCTTGCAGGCCGCTATGACATGATCAATATCAAGCTTGATAAAACCGGTGGTTTAACTGAAGCACTTGCATTGCAGCAGGCAGCCTCGGAGTACGGATTTGAGATAATGATCGGGTGCATGGTTGCTACTTCTCTCGCCATGGCACCTGCAACACTGCTTACTGGTGGTGCTTCTGTGGTTGATCTGGATGGTCCGTTGCTGCTTGGCAAAGACCGGCAGCATGCGCTTGACTACAGTAACTATTGTGTCGCTCCACCACTTGCAACGCTCTGGGGTTAGCTGATTTACAGGTCGAACTGATGGATAGAAATAATGAGTAGAATTGTCTATGTAAACGGTGAGTTTGTTGCAGAGGAAGATGCTGTAATCTCTGTTTTTGATCGTGGCTTTTTGTTTGCCGATGCGGTCTATGAAGTGTCTTCCGTGTTGCAGGGTAAATTAATCGATAATGCAGCACACATAAAACGTCTGCATCGATCTCTCGGTGAGTTAAGCATGTCAGCCCCGATCAGTGATGATGAAATACGTCGTGTGCAGCATGAGTTGATTAAGCGCAATAACCTGGTGGAGGGATTGGTCTACTTACAGGTTACCCGTGGCACCGCCGATAGAGACTTTCCATTTCCAGCTGATGCAAAGCCTGGCATAGTGATGTTTAGTCAGGTTAAAAACATCACAAATGCACCGCAGGCACAAGCGGGTATTAGTGTAATTTCTGTGCCGGATATTCGCTGGAAACGTCGCGATATTAAATCTGTCGGGCTGTTAGCGCAGGTGTTGGCAAAGCAAGCTGCGGTAGATGCAGGTGTTACCGATGCATGGATGATTGAAGACGGCTATGTGACAGAAGGTAGTTCCAATAACGCATTTATTGTGGATGCACAGGGTAAGTTAATTACTCGGCACCTCGGTAATGAAATATTGCCGGGTATCACACGTGCCTCGGTGCTTGAGTTGGTAGAACAAGAGAATATTGTATTTGAGGAGCGAGCGTTCACTCTTGATGAAGCTAAGAATGCCCGTGAAGCGTTTATTACCAGTGCTTCTACCTTTGTGTGGCCGGTCGTGAGTATAGATGGTACGTCAATAGGTGACGGTAAGCCCGGATCTCTTGCACCGAGGTTGCGGGAGTTTTATATCCGCAATTCACTTGCTCGTGCTGAATAGAATATTTAGTTCGTCACCAGGTGTCATTTACCTCCGGAGGAAGTGTCAGGTCGATTCGAACAATAAGTAGTCTGTCGCTTTCATGCCCAGTGATTCGTAGGTTTTTTGTGCGATTGTATTGTCTTTTTCCACGTAGAGTCTGAAACCGTAAACATCCGGCTCTGCTTTTGCCAGCGACTGAATATTTTTGTACATAGCGGTATAAACTCCCTGTTTGCGAAAGTCCTTTTTCACATAAACACTCTGTACCCACCAGAACAGTCCGTCCCGCCAGTCGCTCCACTCTTTGGTAACCATGCATGTACCGGCGGCTTGATTATTAATTTCTGCTATCAGATAAAAACCGTACTCGGGTTTTTGCATTAATCTTTTCACGCCACTGTCTATCACATCCTGTGGCAGTTTTTTATTTTCTGTTTCCATCGCCATCAGTTGATTAAACTCACTAATGGTCTCGGCGTCTGCCAGTGAGGTGGTTCTGATATTTATTTCGGCCACGGCTTGTTCTCTGTTTTTGAGTAATTTCAGTTGCGACTAATTCAGTAGCAGCTGACGCATTGCTTATTGAAAAGCACACTGGGTACTGTTTTAATAAGTTTGACCTATCTGATCTGGAATTCCCATGTTTAATGCACTGCTGGTTACGCGTGACGAAGATAAAAAAACCTCTGCCTCTGTGCAGTCGATTGAGCTCGATCAACTGCCGGAAGGTAATGTCACTGTTGCCGTAGAGTACTCCACTGTCAACTACAAAGACGGGTTGTGTATCGGTCCGGGCGGTGGGCTGGTGCGTGAGTACCCTCATGTACCCGGGATAGATTTTGCCGGTACGGTCGAGTCGTCTGAAGACAAACGTTACAAAGCCGGAGATAAAGTAGTACTGACCGGATGGCGTGTCGGGGAAGCTCACTGGGGCGGCTATGCACAAAAAGCACGTGTTAACGCAGACTGGCTTGTGCCACTGCCCGCTGGCTTGACGACGCAGCAATCGATGGCAGTTGGTACTGCCGGTCTTACCGCGATGCTTGCGGTATTGGCGCTGGAGAAACATGGTCTAAAGGAGCATGCAGCTGACGGTACACCGGTGCTGGTAACAGGTGCTGCCGGTGGAGTGGGTTCTGTGGCAACGGCTATTCTCAGTAACCTTGGCTATAAAGTGGCCGCAGTAACCGGAAGGCCTGAGACATCGGACTATCTGACTTCACTGGGTGCCAGCCAGATTGTCGCGCGGGATGAGATTAATGAAACCACCAAGCGTCCGCTGGAATCTGAATCCTGGGCTGCATGCGTAGATGCGGTAGGAGGAGCCATGCTCGCGCGCGTACTCGGGCAACTTAAATATGGCAGCTCTGCTGCGGCAATTGGCCTTGCTGGCGGTGCAGAATTGCCGGCAACCGTTATTCCGTTCCTGTTGCGTGGTGTTAATTTGCTCGGTATTGATTCTGTTATGCAGCCCTACGAAAACAGACTGGTTGCCTGGCAACGCATTGCAGGCGACCTGCCGCTTGATAAGCTTGAGGACATGATACAACCGGCGACGCTTTCAGATTTACCAAAGCTTGGCAAGTCCATTCTGAAAGGTCAGGTAAAAGGTCGCGTTGTAGTTGATGTTAATGCATAGTGTTTCACCACTATTAAGAACACCGGCTCAGAGCTTGTCTATGTACTCTTTCAGGTGCTTATTGAGTACTTTGTAGCCCCTCTGGTTGATGTGCAGCGTATCTGCAAAAAGCCTGTTGATCGGATCCCCTGATTCATTGCGATAAAGCGGATCAAGATCAAGCCAGTTTGCTCCAAGAGACAGAGCAGTTTCTTTGAGCTTGATGTTGGCGTCGGCTACTTCTTCGCCTAAGGTGTCGTGCCAGAATTGCTTGCGTTTAATGCTTAGGTGCTGGTTCGGAAGTATAGATGTCACGATCACATCTATACC
>CAYLZS010000371.1:0-5781 GCA_964388065.1 uncultured Granulosicoccaceae bacterium | reverse complement strand
CACAATGAGCGATAGTTTTTAAAAAAAGGAAGCTACTTTACAATATAAGTTTATTGATGCTAGAAGTTAATTAATGGTATGAAAGAATGATAATATCTTAGACAAAGAAATGTACTATTGGTAGTTTTCTAATATAATTTAAATTTTTTTCGAATTACTTTGTTTTATTTAAAAAATATTTGAAATAATGAAATATATTTTAGAAAACGACTGATGACAAATAAATAATATGGATTGCAATGCATATTGATACGAATAGCTTTAACAGGAAAATATAAATTTACGCAGATTAGCAGATTACGCAGCGTGCTTATAATTATCTATTCGTATCAAACAGCACCAGTACTTAAATTATGCTAGAAATAAAAACAGTGTCAAACTGTGATTTATTAAAGAAAATGTTGTGGCTGAAACAAAGTAAGAAACTACACGAGGCACTTGACTACACCAGCTTATGAAATTTCAAATTTGTGCCACGACTATTTGACGTTGACCTGCTGCCATTGCTCGCGCCCAATCCGCCAATCAAACCACCACACGCTTTAACTCGCTTTCGCGCTTGTTCTTCTACTCCCATGAAAGCCACACAATTTGGCAGGTTTGCCCTCCCAGAAAAGGGAGAGTAAAAAGAAGCCACTGAGCAACTGAGGAATACATGCAGTCCATTCCCATTGGCTGTTGAGGATAACATTGCAACAGCCACTTAAAGCTTAATTAATTTAAGGAAAAAGGATACTCCGTGCATTGGCAGCAACTACACTATCAAGAAAATAAAACAATAATTAAAACAGAATTCATTACACAACTTCCCCTCTTCGGAAGAATCGTCCCGATTCTAACGATAAAACCAAAACAAAAAAATAGGAAGAAATATAAAAACAACGAGGAAAAAAAACTATTCCTTTCTTTTCGGTAAAGGACATAGGTGGTTTCTGTGTCTGTAATAAACGCGACCTTTCCATTTGATTTTATACACCCACATGCTGACGCGGCTAAGCACTAGTGCCGGGCCTTTCCATTTAGGGTACAGTTTGGGACACACTCCTACTTTACGCGAGGGATCAAGCACTAAGACATTTTCTCCGGGTTCTATCTCCTTAACGGGTGGTGCTCGACCATCATAGCGACATGTATTGTCCTGTGCTTTTCTCAGATTTTTACGGACTGCATTATGAACCGCACCTAATTTTTCTTTTAGGTTATTTATGAAATCTACAGGAATCATGGTTGAGTCGGAGGGGGATCTGTATAACAAGTCAATTGGAAGATTGAGCTCTTTTCCATAAAGACATCGAGCGGGACTATAACCAGTGGTGGAATGCTCTGTTGCCCGGTATGATAAGGCGACCCAAGGCAGAGTGTCTTCCCAATCAGTGCAATTGTCAATCAGCAGTTTTTGCATCGTGTCTTTCAAAAAACGCATAAATCGTTCAACAACTCCGTCACTTTCGGGGTGGTAAGGTGTCGCACGTGTCTTGTAGAAACCCAACAGATTTGCCAACTCAAACATCAACTGGGAGTCAAACCCTCGCCCTTGATCAGAATGAACTTCTCCAGGCACTCCAAAACGACTTACCCAGTTTCTCACAAAAGCCCGTGCGGTAGTCTTAGCTTCTGTATCACATACAGGTATTGTCTCAACCCACTTGGTGAATGTGTCAATCACGACAAGAACATAACGATTCCCATTAGATGAAGGGGGTAGCGGACCATAGTGGTCAATTTGGACACGAGAAAAGGGTTCACCTGATAGGTAGCTGGCTAAGGATTGTTTCCTTTTATTTGAAGGACCATTCACTCTTCTACAAACAGCGCAGCTCAAAATAAAATCTTTAACGTCTTGTCGCCACTGAGGCCAATAAAATCTTTCTTTACAAAGAGTGGCGGTTCTACCTATCCCTACATGAACTTGATTTCCATGAAGTTCCTTCAATACTGAAACTCTTTCATCAACTGGCACAACAATCTGATCCACCACTGTATCATCGATGAGACATTGTCGATAAAGAACATTTTCCTTAATTTTTAACGATTCCCATTGGTTCCAGTAATTTCGCACGTCGGTGTTCATCCCAGAAACGTCTTCCCATTCCGGTTTCCTTCCTGATTTTAACTCTGACAAAATCTAGGTAATAGAGTCATCCTTCGCTTGCAATTCCTCCAAATTACACTGAGCTACCGAGATGGACATAACCGAAAGCTTTTCATCTTCTTTACAAGGGCATGCTTTCCCACAATTCTTACGAGACAGGGAGTCGGCGTTGTTGTGTACTTTCCCGGGTCTGTACTCTATATCTAGCTGGTAGTTCTGTAATGTCTCCATCCACCTGGCTAATTGGCCCTCTACTCGCCGGAAACTTTTGAGCCACGTTAGAGCACTGTGGTCTGTGCGAACAAGACAAGGTACCCCAACTAAATAGTGATGAAAGTGCTTTGCAGCTGATACTAATGCAAGCAACTCGAGTTTCGTTATACAATAATTTTTCTCAGCCAAAGACAACGATCTACTATAATATTCTAGGACATGTTCCTTCCCACCTTCATCCTTTTGACTTAGCACTGCTCCGAGACCTTCATATGAGGCATCTACGTCAAGAATCAAAGAAGCATTGGGAATGGGAGTGATTAACGTAGGGGTGGTTGTCAAAGCATGTTTTAACATCTGAAATGCTTGTTTTTCATCACTATCAAATTTGAATATTTGCTTTTCTGAGGTCAACTTATTTAGTGGTTTTGCCTTTGACGCAAAGTTTGGCACAAACCTTCTGTAGTAGTTCGCTAGTCCAAGAAATGCACGAAGTTGACGGCGACACGTTGGTTCAGGCCATTCAGTTATAGAACGAACCTTATCTAAGTCTACAGATAACTCTCCTCCACTTAAGCGATGCCCCAAAAACTTAACATTATTCTGTAGCCACACACATTTCTTCAACTTAACGAAAAGCCGCTTTCTACTCAACAAAGCAAGTAATTCATCCAAACCAGCAATCATTTCATCTACGGAACTTCCACCTACGATGACGTCATCAACATACACAGCAACCTTTCTATGCTTCATTTCTGTCAAAATCTGGTCCATATAACGCTGGAACGTGGCAACTGCGTTACACAACCCGAAAGGCATAACCAAGAAACGGTAAAGACCACCAGCAACGACAAAAGCAGTTTTGTCACGATCGCTCGGTTCCATTGGCACTTGCCAGTATCCGCTCTGCAGGTCAAGGGTACAAAACCAGTTTGAGTCTCCAAATGAAGCAAGAAGGTCATGTTGATTTGGCAAGGGGTACGTGTCCTTTCTAGTATTTGCGTTCAGCTTCCTATAATCCACACAAAATCTCGATGTGTTGTCCGGCTTCTTAACTAAAACAACTGGGGAGGACCACGGTCCATAACTCGGCTCAATTACACCTAATTCCAACATTTCAGAAACTAAATTCTGAATTTCTTCTTTCTTTGTCGGCGCCACTCGATAAGGACATTGTCTAATTGGACGCGCATCATCCAAAACGATATGATGCTTAACATTCTCTGCTTGGCCAGGAACAAATTTATGTCGTACAAAGGCACTAGAATTCTTCTTCAAAATGGTGAGGATTGCGCTCTTATGCTGATCAGGTAAATTACTCACACTTTCTTCAAGACGCTGTTCCAAATCCTTAATGTCACTGTTTTCCTTTTCTTTCACAGAACAAATTTTAAACTCATCAATTGCGTTGCCTAATCTATCTCTCAAATGCCAACCAATACAAGATAAAAAGTCAACACCTAAAATGCCTTCTAAAGGAAGATCTGCGACATGACAAGTCCAAGTAAGTGAGTCTGCACCTACCGTTATCTCACTTGTTAAACTACCACAGCACTTCAATTTACTTCCACCAACACCAACTAAGTTACATTCATGGGACTTATCGGGAACAAAAATAGCTGAACTTAGAATTGTGACCTCACTACCGGTATCAACTATAAGGCAAACATTCTTTCCATTCACACAAGCATTCACACAGGGACGGGTACATAACTTTTCTCGAGCAACAGAGGGAACTAATATTTGCCTCTGCCAGGATCTCCCCTCGTCCTGGCCGGCTGATAGTTTTCCGAGTCTGAGTAAGATCTATTCGGTTGATTTAACCTATCAGGGAAGTTTACACGTCTGACGCTAGAATAGTTATTCCTCCTTTCTTTTTCACCACGTTTCAACGGGCAGTACCTTGCAATATGACCACTTTCATTGCAATTGTAGCACAAAATGTCACGTTTAGGGAAGGTTGATGGGGAAATCTGTTCAGAATTGGAATAACGACGATAAGGAGAGTAACTTCTACGCAAGTGGGAATTTAAACTTTGGTTACCTCTATTGATCATCTGCATTTTATCAGCATCAACCTGTTTAACGTCTTCACTAGACTTGACAGCAAGAACTTTGCGAACATTGTTTCTATTTATCTCATGCAAAAGTTCTGCTCTGGCAACTGTCTCGGGTAATTCTAACACTATCTCTGCTGTACTAAGTTTCATTCTGACTTCTGAATCAAAAATTCCTGCTACGAATTGCGTTCGAATCATAGATGAACGAAGATTTTCATCTATTCCTGTATAAGCATTTAAAGAAAGTGACTCCAAACGCTGGGCAAATTCTCGAACAGTTTCCTTACGATCTTGAGTGCAACTATGGAATTGAATTCGGCTTAATTCCCCCCCGTGAGATTCACTAAATCTTTGCCTCAAACGTGACTGGACCTTATTAAGATCACCTAGCTCTGCTGTCGTCAATCCCTTTAAAATTAAAGACGCCGTTCCTCTAAGATGCATCACTAAATGTCCTGCTGTTGTCGCATCACTCCATTTTCCTATTTGTGCAGCCAAGGACACCTGTTGTAGAAACACATCCACACTACCTTTACCATCAAATGTGGGCATTGCTCCAATTTTTAAAACAGCATGATTTTCGCTAAAAGTCATCTTATTCTCAACAATCTTTTCCAATTTTTCTATTCTCTTGCTTGTCAATGTCAACTCGTCACTAAAATCCTGTTCAACTTCCGCTAATTTGCCATCAAAATCATCTTCAATTTTTTTCATCCAGGTGTTTAATTCTTGCCTTTCCTTATCTTTCCTTTGCCTTTTTTCCTCATCCTTAATTCGGCTTTGTTCTTCTAACATTTCTTCCTCTATCTCATCCCAATCTCTATTATCTACATGAGTTTCTAAGTCCGGTATATTTTTAATTGCTTCTATTACCGCAGCCTTCCTAAAAGGAACTTCTGTACCAGGACTCCATTGCCGTAAAATAAACTTTAATGCGGGTAATTTCACTTTCTCCATGGAAAAAAACAACAAAGGAAAAAACAGAATAAAAAATTAGCCTAATTGCTGCAAATACAAGGAGCCAACAACCACGATTTGCTACCACTTGATACGAATAGCTTTAACAGACAAATATAAATTTACACAGATTAGCAGATTACGCAGCGTGCTTATAATTATCTACTCGTATCAAACAGCACCAGTACTTAAATTATGCTAGAAATAAAAACAGTGTCAAACTGTGATTTATTAATGAAAATGTTGTGGCTGAAACAAAGTGGCTGAAACTACACGAGGCACTTGACTACACCTCAGTCAATAAATTCGCAAAGCTTATGAAATTTCAATTTTGTGCCACGACTATTTGACGTTGACCTGCTGCCATTGCTCGTGCCCAATCCGCCAATCAAACCACCACACGCTTTAACTCGCTTTCGCGCTTGTTCTTCTACTCCCATGAAAGCCACACAATTTGGC
>CAYLZS010000370.1:0-41127 GCA_964388065.1 uncultured Granulosicoccaceae bacterium | reverse complement strand
GTGCTGCAACCACACCGAGCGCTTCCAGATAGAGCTCTAACAGATCGCTGCCCGCAAGGTTTGAACAATCAACAACTGCAACAGGCATCTCTGAATCAACCGTTTCTGAAACTACCTCTTCAACCAGCGTTGTCTTGCCACTGCCAGGCAGGCCAGTGATCAGTACCATACCCTCGCCTCTGTGAAATGCATATAACAAATAAGACATGGCGCGCTTAAATGAATCATGCAGATAGAGATTGCTGCCTCGGGAAGTAAGCCGGAATGGATCCGCTGTCAAACCGTAATAACCTTGATACATAATTCAGCTGCCTGGAAAACGCCGTAGTATACGGCTGTTGTTTGCTGTGTACCTCGAACCTATTCTCACAAAGCAACAAAAGTGAATCACTTTGATTCGTAAGAGCCCGGATTTCTCTGCTTAGGAACCTCAAAAATAGTGTGTTAGGGGTAATACCAGTCTTAGCAAATTCAATCGGTTGTATGAGGGTATGCGAACCAGGCCTCACACAACACGTCCTGACATCAAGATTGTAAAATATTCGAACAGAACCCATATAATCGCTCTGTAAGTCGTAGTTTCTACGCTGCCAGCTCGACTGCAAATACCTCAGCCATAGTACTCCATTCAAAGTCTTTAAGCAGTTGCTCAACCCGTGGTTCCATGCGCGCAATATTTTGATAATGACGAAAGCGAGTACGCAAATTCAATCCATCGATGCGAGGTTGCTCCGGATCTATTTCCCACGGATGAAAATAAAAGATCGCACGTTCTCTGTCCTTTTGGTGAACCCGCTTAATCGCCCATTGGCTGAGTTGATAGGGGTACAGTCGAAACCAGCCACCTCCACCGCAGGGTAAATTGCGACCCAGCACCCTCGTTGTTGTGATTGGCAACTCAACGACTGCCCCGCTAGCCCGTTTGTGTGCAAACCTGGGTGCATCGGGGATACCGTATAAATCATGCTTTATCGGAGCAACACTGGAGCTGTAGCGATAACCCTGCTCCGCCAGCACCGTGTGCGCCCAGTCGTTCTTATTATTGAACGAATAGCTCGGTGCACGGTATCCGCTCACTTCCACCCCGGTGGCATCTTCAAGCGTTTGCTTCGCTTTTTTAATGTCAGCAGCAAACTCCTCGCGCGAAAGCCGCGTCACCATAATATGATCCCAGCCATGTGAGGCCAGTTCATGACCGCCTTCGACAATTCTGCGAACAAGTGACGGATACTTTTCTGCCACCCAGCCCAGGGTAAAAAATGTGCCTTGCACGTTGTATTTGTCGAACAATGAGAGAATTCGGTCTGTACTTGCCTCGACTCGTCCTTCAAAGTCACCCCACGTTGACCGGCTCACATAGGGATCGAAGGCGGATACCTGAAAGTAATCTTCGACATCTACGGTCATGGCATTTGCCGGATGCTTAGAGAAATTTGTGCTGTCTGTCATTCCGTTCACAACGCAATTAATTTAGCCTCGCCGCGACACGTGACTAAGTAAACTGACCCTCATAACGGGGCCTGGATAAAAACATGAGCTTTACTTAAAAACTGCTTACACTTACGCACTCCATTGCTGCACTCTGTTGCCTGGCAGAACAAGGGATTCAGCTTTTGTGAACAGATTCTTCACCTGCAACCGATACTGAAATCTACCAGAACACATCACTAATGCTTGATCTGCCACCGCATCAGGCCTTCAGTTTTAGCTGGCGAGATAGTCTTACAACGTTGCAAGCTAAAGCTTTTCCCAACAAAAACCAATAACACCATCGGACTCATAACATGTGCGGTATTGCAGGCTTTACCCAATTCGGGCATTCGTACAACGATCCCGGAACGCTGCTGGAAACCATGGGCAACACCATTGCCCACAGAGGTCCCGACGATTCCGATGTTTATACCGCTGACGCGGTTGGTCTCTGCCACCGCAGATTGGCGATTATTGATCTGACCGAGTCCGGTCGTCAACCTATGAACTCGCCATCAGGACGATTTGTAACGGTTTTTAATGGTGAGATATACAATTTTCAGACTTTGCGTGCCTCGTTAGAGAAGGACGGGATGACCTTCAAGGGCTCTTCGGACACAGAGGTGATGCTCGCACTGTATGAAAAGCACGGACCGGACTGCCTGCAATATTTAAATGGTATGTTCGCGATCGCAATTTGGGATACTGTAGAGAAAACCCTGTTCCTCGCTCGGGACCGTCTGGGCAAAAAACCGCTCTACTTTTACCGCAAAGATAAACAGTTCGTTTTTGCATCGGAAATAAAAGCTATTCTCGCCACACCCGACATAGACCGTACTATCCGCCAGGATGCTGTGCAGGACTTTTTTTTCTATCAATACGTCCCTGAATCGAAATCTATTTTCAAATTTATTGACAAAGTCCAGGCTGGTCACTGGATGCTAATTAGTAGTGACGGAGTCAAATCCTATAAATACTGGGATGTGTCTTTTGCCGATACATCAGATAAATCGGCAGACCAGATTCAGGATGAACTTTACGAATTACTGGACGACAGCGTAAAGAACAGAATGGTGAGCGATGTACCCTTAGGTGCTTTTTTAAGTGGCGGTGTAGATTCAAGCGCCGTAGTCGGCCTGATGGCTAACAACAGTACATCCCCCGTTACCACGTGCGCAATAGGCTTTGATTCCAAAAAATTTGATGAGGTAGCCTATGCGGCTAAGGTCGCAGAGCAATTTAAAACCGACCACCACGAGCTGACAGTAAAAGAGACTGTTGCCGACAACCTGACCGATATTGCAGGTTACTTCGACGAACCTTTTGCAGATCCGTCATTCGTACCCACTTTCTTTGTATCAAAACTTGCCAGAACAATGGTAACGGTCGCGCTTGCCGGTGACGGCGGTGATGAGAATTTCGCAGGCTATAGCAAATACCTGCAGGATCAGCTGGAAAACAAGATCAGGTCACTGGTTCCATCAATCGTACCTGCAAGTCTGATCGGCCGCGGTTCCAGAATACTTTTTGATCGCAATAATCGACAACTCCGCCGAGGTGCATCACTGCTAAGTTCACTTGCGGTAACAGCCGACACCGGTTTTTTTATTTCCAATACGTTTTTCAGTCGGCAACTGTGGGATCGATTGGTGCGGGATGAGTTTCGTTCCGAATTGTCAGACTACAACCCGGCTGACATCACTACTGAACTGTACAACAACGCTGACACTGATAACCATCTGTCGAGATTGTTGTACACAGACATAAAAAGCTATCTGCCCGGCGATATCCTGGTGAAAGTTGACCGAATGAGCATGGCCAACTCGCTCGAGACCAGAGCTCCGATACTCGACTATCGAGTCGTAGAGTACGCAGCTACAATTCCGGCCAGTCTGAAACTGAAAGACAAGGAGTCCAAGTACATACTTAAAAAAACCATGGAACGATTGCTGACAGATGAAACGTTGTATCGTAAAAAAATGGGTTTCTCAGTACCGCTGGCAAGCTGGCTGAGAAATGAAATCAACCATATCGCAGAGTCCAGACTTCTAGCCGCCAACAGCGGCATTTCCCAGTTCTTCAAGCCCGATGAGGTAAAAAAAATCTGGCAACAGCACCAAAACGGTGAGCGCGATTATTCAAGCGAGCTGTGGAGCATGCTGGCCTTTGAACTATGGTGGGAGCGTTATATGGTTCAGAGTACTGCTTAAAAATAGATTGTTCTATATACCCGTATGCCAACATCATGAATGCCGAAAATTCACCAATAAAAATACTACACGTAACCTACCACATGGGCATCGGTGGTACAGAGCAAGTCATCTTTCAGCTGGTAAACAATGCTGATGAATTGCTTTTTGAAAACTCGATTGTTTGTCTCGAAGGAGAGATAGGTCCAATCGGACAGCAATTGCAGGAGTCCGGGACCCGATTTCATATTCTTAGCCGAGATCCTGGATTTGATATCAATCTGATCAAATCAGTTCGAAAAATAATTACTACTGAAAACATCGATGTCGTTCACTGCCATCAATACACACCTTATGTTTACGGCGTTCTGGCATCTCTTCTCACCGGGTCCAGGGTTATATTCACCGAACACGGCCGCTTTCACCCGGACAGATACAGCTGGAAAAGACGGATGATCAATCCTGTACTGGGTCTCGCCACCAGCTATATTACCGCGATATCCGAGGCTACCAAAGAAGCACTTGCCAATTTCGAATGGTTTAGCAGGAAATCTATCAAAGTGATCTACAACGGTATTAAAGCGACCGTGCCACCCACCGAACATCGAAACCAGAACAAATTGGGTCTTACTGATCAGAACATTGTGTTCGGCACGATTACACGCTTCGATACCATCAAGAATCTGCCGATGATGATTAATGCTTTTGCACAGGTTTTCAAAAACAACCCGCATACCAGATTACTTCTTGTAGGAGATGGTGACCAAAGGCCAGCGATGGAAAAACTGGTTTCAGAGCTTGAGTTAAATAACGCTGTTGTTTTTACCGGCTTCCAGACAGACACAGCAAAATATATGTCACTGATTGACGTTTATGTCTTATCTTCCTTCAGTGAAGGCACGTCTATGACATTGCTGGAAGCTATGTCTTTTTCGACCTGCTGCATTGTTACCGCCGTGGGTGGTAACGTAGAAATAATTGTGCACCAGCAAAATGGATACATCGTCGAGTCAGACAATACCCTACAGCTCGCAGAGACAATGCAAAGATTAGCTGATGACGACAAAGCCCGGCACCAAATGGGTGCAGAGGCTAAGAAGACTTTTGATCAGAAGTTTGATCTGAACCAGATGGTCCAGAAATACAAAGAAATTTATCTGGATATGGTCTGCTAACTATTGGGCGAATTGCTTTCGCCCGTATACACTGCCGCCTGCATATTGGTTTGGAGACGGCTCGACGTCTGGCGATTGTTCAGCAGGACCTTGATCGTCCGTTGGCTGATGAATTGAGGCCTGCTCTGGTGAGAGCTGTTCAATTGAGGCTTGATGAATTGAGGCTCTTCCATGAACAGGGGCTTGATAATCCGGTTGATGATAAACATGGCCGGGCGACTCGTCATGAATAGAAGTTTTGCCAACACCTGCGTCCTGATAAATAGGCTCCTGATCAGGCACCACACCACCTTCCGCCGCAGCATCCTTTTTCCAACCATAGATTGATGTAATCAACGACCGCACTGATCTCTTCTTTTTATTGTCGATGCAGTATTTCGCAGCACCCAGCATAAACACAAAGTATAAAATTTCATAAGCCATTAGATCGAGAAAAAAGGCAACGCAATAAAATGCAATGAACAACGAGTTGAGCAGATCATCGAGGTAGTCACGATTAAAACCACGTGTATAGGTGACGTCAGGGTCTGGTTTACTAAAGATGTTTCTCACCCTCAGATATATAAAGTAGAGATAGATAAATCCGGCTGCGAGACCTGCAGCTGATGCCACCTGTACAAATGTGTTGTGTGCAACATGCGGTATAGAATCATGATAGTCAGGATACGCACGCAGGAAATTACCCGGCCCTATGCCAAATATTGGATTATCTCTGACTATGCCGAGGCCGACCTGCCAGGACAGTATTCGGGGATCGAGTACCTCAACGGCAATTTCCGGCGAGTCTTCGGAGTTTTCAATAAAGGCACGGTCTCTTTCAACAGTTTCGATGTCCACTGTGTTCTGGAAGCGGGCGATCATGTTTCCGCTTTGATCGACAATTGCAACAACCAGTGCGGCGACAAGTACTATAGATGCCAGCTTGCTGTAACTTCGAAAAAATATATAGCCACAAACAACCGCCAGAG
This sequence comes from uncultured Granulosicoccaceae bacterium, assembly GCA_964388065.1. Lineage (GTDB taxonomy): Bacteria > Pseudomonadota > Gammaproteobacteria > Granulosicoccales > Granulosicoccaceae. Next base: position 35,325 of record CAYLZS010000370.1, on the reverse strand, counting down.
ATACAAGCGCTCCGCGGGAACCTGTCAGAAACAAAGCGTGCCAGGTAAACGGTATACTGAACCACAGACCATATCTTATGATTCTGCTGGAAGTGCCAATCGACAAATAGTAAAAAATCGGCGTCGCCAGCAGGAACAGCATCGCAAAATAGTTCTCGTCATGGTAGACACCGAAAGGACCGTTTAGTCGACCATTATCACCAAAACGCCAGAACTCACCAGTGACGTAAACTTTGTTTGCCCAGAGAGTGTAGTAAAACAAGACACCGCCAATCGCAGTAATCAGGCAAACCAGCTTGAACCGCGTGTCTATTAGTAATATCGCTACAAAATAGAAGAGAACAATTTTATTGATTGTCTCCAATATAACTGTTGAAGACAGCGCTGATTGCTTTAGCTCTTCTACAAATTCCGCATAAGGGCTATAAGTAAAGGCAATATTCAAACAAACTATGAACAGCATTAGCAACAGATTCGGCATCATAAACAACCGCGCCCAGTTAACCTGTCGGGTTGCAGTTGCAACACCAAGACCCACAATGGTTGCTAAAGATATATAAAGTGACGAACGGCTATCGCCAAAGGCCTGTGGAAAAAGTGTCGGGATCTGCCCAACCGCCAGCATGTAATAAAACACCACACCCAGCCACGGTACAACCACTGCAGTGATGCAACTAAGAAGTGTGATTACTAAAACAGCAATTGACATATTTTTACCCCAGTGTATTCAACTGGATAATTAACTGGTTGTGCTCTTCCGAGAGGCACCAGGAGCTCAGCCCGTGGCATGCAAATGATCGCACCTAGTTGAGCTCAATGCTTAGCAGATCGAAAGCGAACGAAGACTGAATATCGGTAGTAAAAAACTGTATCCGGTTAACGTCATCAATGTTCATTTTCCGGCCGACAGATTTGCTATTGCCCATCATCACAATCTGTGACAACGATACAGTCAGTTCGTTAAATCCCGGCATAATTGGAAACGAGCCATTGTATCGATCTTCGTACAGATTATTATGCAGTCCGTCGTTAATTCGCAAACTAATTTGTCGAGTGTCCGCCAGATAACTGTAAATTTTTATGGTCAGTCGTTCATAGTCACTCCAGCGACCAGAGCGCTCATGGAAAACAATGCCACTATAAGGCGCAGGTTCAAACACCATCCGCAAAACACAGCACAGCTGTTGGTCAGACATCTCTCTGGTGTAATGCGCACCACCGTTTGTCTCTATTTTGGCGGTGGAAAACGGATGATTGAAACTACGAATAACCGGTATGGGCGGACGCATTAGATCAAACCCGATCAACGGCACCACAGTTCTCATTGACACCGCAACTGTGATCAGTATCACACAGACAGCAGCCACAGATCGGACTTTGCTCTTGCGCCTGATAAGCGACGGCATTGAAAATACCAGCACACCAACCACTATACCGGCTACATCCAGCACAACATCCGCGAAAGAAGCGTCTCTGGAAGCCAGCCTCACCTGAAAAACCTCAATCGCGAACCCAAGCCCGATCAGCCCTGCACCTGTAGCCAAAACAGCTTTCCAATACCGCACCCCGATGTGCCTGTGGACGAGAAAAAGTACCGCCCAGCCCAGAAATGCAAACAATAGAAAATGGCTAAAGTTTTGAATCGCTTCGTAGGTAAGATCCCCGTTTGGCAGCGCGAAATTTACCGACAGAAAAAAACCACCTGCGGCTAGCACCACAAGTGCAATTATCGGGAATAAGATATTAGTCTCTAGATGCCTCAAAATTGCAGAGTCTCGGCGGTCAGTGGACAGGTACGTACTGCGAAGTTTGTCACTGCCGGCATAACGGTAATTGCACAGGGATGCATTTCATCAAAAGGTACACTCGCAGCTGTTGTGCAGAAAACCAGCTATAAAGCTCAGAACAGATGCAGAGAATCTGGTTTTACAAATATTTTCCTGATTTATACTGATCATTCTCAGAAAGACAGTCGACACATAATATATAACTCGGTCGCCTGATTTAACCTGAACTTAACTGTCCAATGAAGCCGATAATTCTACATCTGACCAATTTGCAGCACGGTGCGAATTTTGTTCGCGTAGGCTTACCATGTTCGCAAGGTGAGGTATCAAATTGTAACGAGTTAACAGTTACTGATCCGGAAGGCGTGCAAATTAGTTCATTTATCAGGCCTGCCGCAATCTGGCCAGACGGCAGCATTAAGTGGTGCCTGGCAAAAATATCCCTGGCTAACATTCACACTCCCGATCTGAAAGTATCGATCACGAAAGACGCCTCGCCTGCAAGTTTACCGGTATTGGTTGATTCATCCGACAACTCAAACGGTATTGTCATCCGAAGTGGTTCTGCCACATTCGAGTTTGCCAAAAACACTGTTTTTCCTTCCGTCACAGTTAACAACGCCACTGTTTGGCATGCGAGCGCAAGCTATCCGTTACTCACAACGACAGACGGCATTCATTGTGACTTTGAAATCAACAATATTTCGATTGATGAACAGGACGGAATTTCCTGCAAACTGACCATTGCCGGCACCTACCAGCCAAAGCCAAACCAGTGTTTAAACGCAAAGTTTATATTTGAAGTTCTTCCTGGTGCGCAACTCAGTCTTGTATGCGAATTACACAACGCACAACGTGCAATTCACCCGGGTGGCATTTGGGATTTGGGCGATGCAGGGTCGTTCCAGTTCCAGGATTTTTCAATCGTTATGCAAAAGCAGTCAGACAGCGTATCAAGACTTAAGCCTGTACCAGAAGCCGAATGGATTCATACCGTACAACCTACCGTATTGTTCCAGGCTTCAAGCGGTGGTGACCACTGGGACTGTGCTGTACACAAGAACTCAGAGGGAGAAGTTTGCAACAAATTTCGCGGGTACCAGCTCCGTGAAAATAATCAACCGCTACAAAGCGGCAATCGATCAAACCCGATACTGTCAGTCACCACAAAAGAAAATTGTGGCTGGACAGTTCAGACGCAAAATTTCTGGCAGAACTTCCCAAAGAGTATCGACATCGGTACAAACGAAGTGCAGTTACGATTGTTCCCCTATCACCATGGCGATGCCTATGAACTACAGGGGGGTGAACGCAAAACGCATCATGCGCTTTTCAATTTCCTGACTCCTGATCAATCTCCGGACAAAATCACTGCGACCACCCCTCTGGCCCGAGTTGATTCCTCAGCTTATAAAAACGCAGGTGTGTTCAGTAATTTTAATGATCATGCACAAAACGATTTATACGACAATCTAATCAACGCCGCCAATGATAAAGATACAGGCTTCTTTCGTAAGCGTGAACAACTTGATGAATATGGCTGGCGGAACTTCGGCGACATTTACGCCGACCACGAGGCCGCTTATCACAAGGACGACAGTCCGTATATTTCGCACTACAACAATCAGTACGATGCCGTATTTGGGTTTATCCGGCAACATGCACTAACAGGCAACACGGACTGGCAGATTCTAATGACGGATCTCGCCAGACACGTTATGGATATCGATATATATAGAACAGATAAGGACCGAGCAGAGTATAACAACGGACTTTTCTGGCATACGAATCACTACGTGCAGGCACACACGGGCACCCACCGGACCTACTCTTCCGGCCAGTTAGATAACGATGGCAATCCGCCAACAGGTGGCGGGCCGGGCCCGGAACACTGCTACAGCACAGGGCTTGCCTACTATTACTACATGACTGGCGATGAAGAAGCTAAAAAGACAGTACTCGGCCTCGGCGACTGGATTACCAATTACCACGAAGGCACAGGCACACTGCTGGAAGCTGCACAGCGAACACTGCGTCAGGACACAGCGGATTTCATAAAAACCTGCAAAGGCGCTAAAATTTTCAAATACCGCTACCCGATGGATCGAGGTACCGGAAACTATATGAGAACCTTACTGGACTGCTTTGATTTAACAGCAGACCTCAAATATCTTCAGCAAGTTGAAAACATCATTAAAAACACCGCAGGCCCAAATGACGACATAGAAGCCCGCAACCTGGATGATATCGAATACAACTGGTGGTATGTTGTCTACTTACAAGAGCTCATAAGATATCTGGACCTGAAACGAACATTAGATCAAAGAGACGACGACTTCTACCACGCTCGAGCCACACTGCTCTACTATACAAAATGGATGTTAAGCAATGACAAACCGTTTCTGGAAAGTGCCGATCGTCTGTTGTACCCAAATGCAACATGGATAGCTCAGGAATCACGAAAAATACATGTATTTTATGCAGCCTACAAATACGCTTTGAATAACCGCGCTGAGTATCTTGCGCGTGCGAGATTCTACAGAGACTACGTTGCAAACAAATTATCAGCCTCCGACACACAGCACTACTCAAGAATTCAGATTCTGTTGATGCAAAACCATGGCCCGTCGGCTTTTATTGATATTGACAGCCTGCCCTATCCGGGCATGCAGGAAGTGACAATCTCAGATAATAAAGGGTGTTTTCATACTCCTTCAACACACTTAAAAAATATCGCCAACACCTGGATTTCATGCTTGTCGAATTTTAGAATTTCCAATGAACTGCGCTGGATAAAAACCCGTACCAGCTAAAAACCAATTCGCACAGATTTTACCTATGACAACACCCCCTATTAAAGTCTTACACTTTATTTGCTCGACCGGCTTTTATGGTGCAGAAAAATGGATTCTCGCACTGGCAAACAACAGTGATCGAGCGCTGGTCACCTCTGAACTGGTTGTCACTAAAGAAAGCAATAATCAGGACTTACAGCTCGTTCGTGATTTCAATGCGCTGGGTCTAACGAGTTATGAGATAGAGATGAACGGGCGGTTTGATCCGCGCGCAATAAAGTCACTGGTCAGTTTACTCAAAGAACAGAAAATTGATGTACTGCACTCACATGGCTACAAATCAGATATTCTCGGCATAGTGGCTGCCAAAATAGCAGGCATCAAGTGCATAACGACGCCACACGGGTTTGAAAAAACCAATGACCGAAAACTTGAAATGTTTATTGCAGCCGGTTGCAGAACCTTTAAATACTTCGACTATACCGTACCACTGTCACGTGAACTCTATGCCGACGTACAACGCTATAAAGTGCCAGACGAAAAAATCATATACATTCGAAATGGCGTCGATCTTAAGGACATTGAATATCGTGCACCTGCAGAAAATCCTGCCGTGCGAAACAATGACGAACCGCTGAATGCACCGGAAAGCAAAACCATTGGTTTTATCGGCCAGATGATTGACCGAAAAAACGTCAGTCATCTGCTGGATGTATTCGACAAACTGGCAGCTTCCAACAGCGGCTTAAAATTGGTACTACTCGGTGATGGCATTAGTCGGGCTAAATTTGAGGACTATGCTGATAAGCTGGATTCGAGAGATCGAATTTCGTTTTTAGGCTTCCAGAGTGATCCGCTGACCTACTTAAATACTTTTGACCTGTTTGTCATGTGCTCAACTCTGGAAGGCATACCCAGATGCCTGATGGAATCTATGGCAATGGGAGTACCGGTTGCTGCTTACGATATTGCGGGGGTCAATCAACTGCTTGATCACAATAAAACCGGATTACTCGCTACCCTAAATAACAAAGACGAACTTTACGACTGCTGTAAAAAGCTATTGTGGGATGAAAAACTCGCCAATGCGATATCCGCTGCAGCAGCGAAGCATATAAACGAAAAGTTCTCGGCTCATCGAATGGCAGTCGAATACACCGATCTGTATCAACAACTTCTCGATCGAAAACCGCTTGCCGCATAAAGCAGCGCAACGCTATCTGACAAAGCGGAGCCTTAAACAAGATCAGGGTAGATTTCTAACCAACGCAGGCCCGATGATATTTGCCACACTAACCGGTAACTTCTTCCACATCGTTATAGCAAGCTTGTACTTAGGGTTATTCGGATTAAGCTCTGGCAGTTCATCAGAATCATGCAACCAGTAGTGCCAGTATAATTGATGCTCGATCGCACCCCATTGCTTCTTATATTTATAGGTACTGGCATCTTTACTTGAACGGCCAAAATCAAAAAACTCATACTGCTGTTCAATCGCCGTGCGTAGTATTTGACGGTACATATACATGTTTGCACCAAGTGGATTCGCGGATCTTAAGCTCGATGCCCATGGTATCTCGAGTTTATCGTTGTAACCGAGTAAAAAGCCGCAAGCCACGGGACGCCCTTTGTGTCTGACTATAGCAAGGCTTGTCTGCTCGCTAAAGCTATCAAGAATGCTCTGGAAAAAACGCCTGCTATAAACCGGTGTCCCCAGATCTCGCATATTGTGACTAAAAACCTTATAGAACTCAGACAACAGCTCCACACCACCAATACTAAATTCCAGATCTTCGCGTGCAGCACGATTAACCTGGGCCCTGACCTTGGTACCGAGCTGTTTATCGAGTGCTTCATCAGACTTTGGCAGTGGCAAAATCATAGTCACCTTGTGCTGCTTGCAAAGCCACTGTTGCCGCATCTGCGTTTCCCGTGCTTCCAGATGTGTACATTCCAGCTTCGCTCCGGTTTCCGTACAGTATTCCATCATTTTTTGCGCCACAGCAGGATACTCACTGAGTGGGCCACCGTAGTTAAAATACGGCATCGAAACCAGAAAGGTACCAAACAACTTACTGTTTAAATGTACGGTCGGGAACACACCGCACAAATCACCATTCGGCTTTCGGCAAGTGATGTAGTACGGTTTGTGGCCAAAGTTTTTTTTGATCAGATCACACCACTTCGCATCGTGGTACACATTGGCGTGAGGTATTGATGACACAAAATCCTGCCATTCCGCCACATCAACGCTATCGCTATGGTTAAACTGCAGTTCCGAAAGATCGCAATCCAACGCCTTTTCCTGGAAACGCAGATGAGCTGGTACCAGTGGGGCAACAGCAGCCGAATCCAGCTCCGCATCGGTACCGGTTGCAAGATTTTCAGCAATAAGGGCAGTTTCTTTGTCAATGCTCGCGTCAATTACTTTAAGCTTGTTACTGATTGCAGATACACCTGCAATCAGTTCGGCTGGATCTTGCTCCAGCTTGCGCGCAGCGCCGATCTGACGAGATAGTTTTTTCCTCTCAACCGTGAGGTTTTTTTCTTCCACCAGCAGTTCTGACACAACCCCGAAAGATGCCTGCAACTGCCCGGTATCAGCAGCCTGGCCAGACAGAGATTCAAACAGAGCCTCGGCATCCTTTTTAAGGCCATTCCTGATTTTTTGTTTAAGCTTCGACATTAATTAACACTTGTTCGCATTCACTCTCAGCGCGGAATTATAACCTGCCCAATGACTCTGGAAGACAGCACCAGTAGCAGTTCTACAACATACGCAAACGATGACAATATTACAAAACGCAAGCGACTCACTTAACTTTAACCATAATTAATCCACTGATAAGCTACTGGCCAATCGTATCAGTGGCAATCTGGTCGATATGTCTCAGAAAATTCAACCAAGAAATGGCAAACTGGTACGAATGAGTCCGGGTGTATTGGCCAGACTGCCAACGTAGTTCGCTATTCCAATATTTCAGCAGCAAGTACCTCAATGATCAAGAAAGCGGCTCAGACCATCACACTTATTTGCGTGCTTCCGGTATTCCTTGTCTATCGATTGCTCAGTATCATCAATAAGAACGATGCATTTGCAAGTTGTTCGCAATTCATGAGCCTGATTCCCGGTAAGCTGGGAAGCTACTTGCGCAACAGCTTCTACACGCTAACAATGACTAACTGTGAACAGGGTGTCATAATTTCATTCGCCACGTTGTTCTCTCAATTTGATACTGAAATCGCAGCAGGCACTTACATAGGGCCGCAGTGCAATATTGGCAGCTGCAAAATCGGCCGTGATTGCCTGTTTGGTAGTGGCGTTCATATACTGAGCGGCAAAAAACAACACACCATCACCAGTACGGATGTACCTATACGCGAACAGGGTGGCACACTGACAAAAATCAGCATCGGGCAAGACACATGGATTGGCAACGGTACAATTGTTATGGCAGATATCGGTGACAAATGCGTTATCGCAGCAGGGTCAGTAGTGGTACATCCGGTTGCCAACAATCAGATCGTCGCCGGCAACCCGGCTACTGTTATAAAAGAACGAGACTAAACTTTAAGCCCGGGAAACTGTAAGCCCAGAAAACCGTAAGCTCAGCCTTCGCACAAACTTATTGATCAACCGGCCCACCGCTATCTTTAAAACCATACTAAAAAACGTTTTTTCAAACTATGTCGGCATGTTCGGCACTATTGTTATTGCGTTCCTGCTGTCACCTTTTCTGGTGCATACGCTCGGCGATACCAGGTATGGAATCTGGTCGATAATCACAGCACTAACCGGGTACATGGCACTACTCGATCTCGGAGTCGGCTCCGCAGTTGCCAAATACGTCTCCAAGCACAAAGCAACCGACGACTACAAGTCTATCAATGTTATATTTTCGGCCGGCATAGTCATCCTTCTGGTGGTCGGTGCTATTCTTATCGCGCTCAGTCCATTCATTGCTGATCTGGTCGTCAGCGCTTTTAAGTTTGATTCCTCTCTCAGGGATACCGTGCATACCCTTGTCATCATTGCGTCGGTCGATATCGCAATATTTATTGCCTCCGGTGTTTTCTTCGGGGCGTTTTACGGGTTTCAAAGAAACGAAGTTACCAATGCCGCGTTGTTGTTCGCAGCCTTTATAAAGGCGGTTTGCCATTATCTCGTGCTCAGTAACGGTTATGGCCTCGTGGCCATGGGCATAGTTTCACTGGTTGGAAATTCACTCATGGTCTTCCTGCTCGCATACCTGATGCGAAAAATCGAACCACAGGTCGAAATAACCACCAGACACGCCAACAAGTCCTCAATTGGATCTGTATTCAACTACAGCAAGTTCACCTTTCTAACTATGCTCGGCATGCAACTCATCTACTACAGCGATGCGTTTGTCGTGGGATATTTTTTATCAGCAGCGGCAATCACCATCTACACCATTCCCTGGAGTTTGAGTGAATACAGCAACAAGTTGCTTCAGGCTGTTGCACAAACTTTTGTGCCTGTATTCAGTGAACAGGAAGTGCTCAACAAAAAAGCTATTTACGATACCTACATCACCGGTACCAAAGGCGTTTTATTACTATCCAATTTACTATGTATCGGGGTTCTTACTCTGGGAGACGAATTTGTGGGAATCTGGATGGGCCCCAGGTACGCGGTTGAGTGCTCCGCCATTCTTACCATTATGTTCCTGACACTCCTGATTAAAAGCCCGCAACTCCTCAGCTATTCAATACTGCTCGGCACTGCCAATCATCAGAAGTTTTCGATCTACAACATGATATTTTCAATTGCCAACCTTATTCTCAGTATTTTACTGGTGCAAAAGTTCGGGCTAATTGGAGTGGCGGCAGCTACTGCCATTACTCAGATTTTGTTTTATGCAGTCGTGACACCGATCATGACCAGTAAAGTAATCAATTTCTCCCTGACTGACTATTTTAAGAAAACTTATCTACGCATAGTTCCAGCCAGCCTTCTGTTGTTTGCACTACTTAGCTGGTTCGCAAAATACCATCCGCCTGGAGGATTTTTGTCTTTGATTGGTCTGGCACTGATTGGCGCTGCTGCTTATCTCGCACTCGCTTACTGGACACTACTCGATGCCTCAGAACGGGAACTCGCCAACAGACAACTCAAGAGACTGGCAGAAAAAATAGTGAGTAAACTACGCGGCTCTTCCACCGAAGTGCAGTAACAATCTCAACCCGGTGCTTTTAGATTCAGCTTGTTCTATAACGTGGCTTTGGCGACCACTTGTTGTTGATCCAGCGACGCATGGGCTGCTCCAGAACATAGTACGATATCACGCCCGTCAGTATAGCCAGAAGAACCGCAGTAAACCTTCCACCAGGTAGTCGCCAGGCGTTTTCAAAAAATATCTGCTGCCATAGATAGATCGAATAAGACCACAAGCCAAAATAGCGAACAACGCTATTTGACAGCAGGCTCTTAGCGAATGCTGGCATATCACTAATATGATTAACCGCAAGCGCTAACAGTACGGGACTTACCGATGAAACAAACCACAAAGGTGCGACCTCGAGATAACAACACAACGCGAGTAACAAACAGACCACCGGCATTGCCTTTGGCACAGAAACATTGTAGTACCTTGCAAGCAAGCCGTACCCGGCTGAAAACAAAATAAAAACCACCGCACTTTCTGTTCTGATGATATACAGTCGGAATTCAGATTCCGGCAGCTGTGAGTATCGATACAAACCCAGAAGCGCCAGTCCAAATCCGATAACCAACAATCCGAACCCGATAAACCTTCGGTCAACAAATAACAACGTTGTCAGGCTCAGAAAAATATAGGCGTGCTCTTCAACATTGAGCGACCACAAGTGGGCGACTGTCGGACCGCTGTCCCAAATTCCAGGCTCAGCCGGCAAATAAGTACGCATAAATGTCAGAGATGAAAAAAACTCTGCCCAGCTAAAATCAACCGAGAGAACCACTCCCGCGCCAAACATAGCCAGCACACAAACAAAAAACACCGGAAAAATTCTACTCAGTCGTCTGATATAAAAATCGCGCAGCGACATGCGTTTTTCAAACAGAATGACACTCATCAGCATGCCGGACAGCCCAAAAAAAACATCAACTCCCATCCGGTCTTCCCAGAAACCACCAATATCGTAAAAATGGCCACACAGTACCAGCAGGATTGCCATACCACGCCAGCCGTCCCACACAAGCACTCGCTCAGTACCCGCTGGCGAGCCATCTGTGGACCTGGAAATAATAGATTGAAAAAACTTCACCGGGGTAAACAGGCTAGCCAACAGGATACGAGCCGTCTTCATCGTGTGTTTCATCACCAACAAGCGCCGGTGTAAAAACACAGACAAGCTTCAAATCTGTTAGTGCCTCCATCTTATGGCGCTCGTGGTTGTCAAGCGTGTACATATCTCCGGGACCAAGCTCGTACTTCTTACCACAACTCAGGTCAGTCAACCTGGCCCTGCCCTCGATAACCAAATTGGCTTCAATATGATTTTTGTACTCGAGTTCAATCGATTGTCCAGAGGAGACAGTAGTCATGGTTACTGTGAAGCCGACATCATCCGATTTAAGCAAGTACCGCGCGCTGCTCCAGACACCGGATTTTTCACCATAGCCGCCAGAAGCTTTAACATCATCAAGACCACGTACAATCACAGGTACCCTCCGAAATGATTCACTATTCGTCCGTCAACATTCTAACGCTTCGCAACAACCGTTGATCGACAAATTCACTTATTATTGGCCAGTCTTGCACCACTCTGAACTACTGGACTCTCCCATGCCTCAAGCAGAAGCCATTTCCTTCGATGATGTACTTGCCGCTCAGGAGCGACTCAAAAACCAGGTCTGCCGAACCCCGCTACTCGAAAGCCCACTGCTGAACGATGTTGCTGGTCGACGTATTCTGGTTAAGGCTGAGTGCCTTCAGCACACCGGCTCTTTCAAATTTCGCGGTGGTACATCTGCCGTCACAAAACTTACACCTGAGCAACGCAATTCAGGCGTAATCGCCTATTCGTCCGGCAACCACGCACAAGGTGTAGCGTTGGCAGCACAAAGCGCTGGAGTAAAAGCGGTCATCGTTATGCCAAACGATGCACCAGCTTTAAAAATTGAGAATACTCGTCGCTATGGGGCAGAGGTGGTGCTGTACGACAGACCCGGAGGGGAAGATCGCGAGAAAATTGGTCAACAACTTGCCGATGACCGAGGCTTATATCTCATTAAACCTTATGACAACGCGGAGGTTATCGCGGGCCAGGGCACCTGCGGATTGGAAATTGCCGAACAAGCGAAAGCTCGCGGCATCTCCAGTGCCGATGTACTGGTCTGTTGTGGTGGTGGTGGTTTGACATCAGGTATTGCAATAAGCCTCGAAGCCATGGCACCTGAAATGACAGCAAGACCGGTTGAGCCTCGTCACTACGATGACGTCATCCGGTCACAACAGACAGGTCAGCGCGAAGAGATCTCTACAGATCAAAAATCGATCTGCGATGCCATCGTTACCCCGTCGCCGGGTGCTCTGACATTTCCAATTATTAAACGCCTGTGTAGCAAGGGCATAGTCGTAACCGACAACGAAGCCCTGCACGCAATGTCAACAGCTTTGCAGTACCTAAAAGTCGTCGCTGAACCGGGAGGAGCTGTGGCACTGGCAGCAGTCTTATCTCACGCAGATGAAATTGAAGCCGACACGGTAATTTGCGTAATCTCCGGCGGCAACGCCGACCCGGCAACGATAACACGGGCCCTAAGCTCCTAAATCTGGTATAAACGCCTGTGTCGCTTAGTGCAGAGTACTGTGCTGATCGCGCATACAGAACAGTAAGGCAAACTGGCAAGACGGCCGGGAACTCCTATATTAATCAACCATCGAACAACAACGTGGAATTAAGGCGTGTTCGATGCATAGAAACAGACACCAGCGATCATAAAAATCACCTGCTTCCACTGCAATATTCAAAAATACAAGAAAACCGATAAATAATTCGCATGAGAAATATTAAAGTCATACTGGCAATAGTAGTAGTAGCGCTCATTGCTGCGTTCTTCATATTTGATCTCGGACAATATCTGTCCATCGAATTTCTGAAATCCAAACACCAGATACTGGTCGACTATGCCAGTGAAAATAAAGTGGTCGCGCTGGGCGGTTTTTTCTTACTTTATGTGGCTGTAGCCGCACTGTCCCTTCCGGGAGCCGCACTATTGACACTCGCCGGTGGTGCAATATTCGGATTCCTGACAGGGCTTATTCTGGTGTCCTTTGCATCGACACTCGGCGCTACACTGGCGTTTCTTTTTTCACGCTTTATGTTCCGGGACGCTGTACAGAAAAAGTTTTCATCACAACTACAGACCATTAACGACGGCATGAAAGAGGAAGGCGCCTTCTACCTGTTTACTCTACGGCTTATCCCGGTGGTACCGTTTTTTGTTGTTAATCTGCTGATGGGACTGTCGACAATAAAAACGCTTGTCTTCGCATGGGTTAGCCAGCTGGGCATGCTTCCCGGTACCGCGGTTTTTGTTAACGCGGGAAATCAGCTGGCACAGATTGACACATTAAAAGATATTTTATCACCGTCTTTACTTGCTGCATTCGCTCTACTGGGAATATTCCCTATTGTGGCAAAAAAACTAATTGCTTTTTACAAAAACAGGAAATCAACCGTTGCACACCGCCCCGAGTAGTTTTGACACAAATATCGTCGTTATTGGCGCAGGATCCGGCGGACTTATCGCTTCACTTATTGCAGCGGCTGTAAAGGCAAAAGTAACGCTGATTGAAAAACATCAGATGGGCGGTGACTGTCTTAACACTGGCTGCGTACCTTCCAAAGCGCTGATAAAAAGCGCGCGCTTTATGTATGACATAAAGCACTCTGCAAAGTACGGCATTAAGAGCGCCACCGCAGAGTTTGAGTTCGCGGATGTCATGGAGCGCGTACAGCAGGCTATTAAAAAAATCGAGCCGCACGACTCCGTCGAGCGCTTCACCGGTCTCGGTGTTGATTGTATATCCGGTGAAGGAAAAATCATTGACCCATGGACGGTGGAAGTTAACGGTCAAAAAATAACAGCCCGAAATATTATCCTTGCAACCGGTGCGCGACCACTGGTACCACCAATAGAAGGACTCGATCAGGTTGACTGGTACAGTTCAGACAATATCTGGGAACTGCGCAAACAACCCAAAAGAATGATTGTTCTCGGTGGTGGCCCTATCGGCTGTGAACTGGCACAGTCATTTTCAAGACTTGGCAGTGAAGTCACTCAGATAGAAATGGCACCGAAGATTATGGGCCGCGAAGATGAAGAAATATCAGAGCTGATTGAAAAAGATTTTATCTCAGAGAACATCAATGTTCTGACAAACACCAAGGCTGTGGCGTGCAAAAGAGGGACTGAACAACTACTCGTTTGCGAGCAGAATGGTAAAACAATAGAAATTCCATTCGATGCAATGCTAATTGCAATTGGCAGAAAACCCAATGTCGAAGGTTTTGGACTGGAAGAACTTGATATCAAACTAAGAAAGAACACCACCGTTGAGACCGACGAATTCCTGCGTACCAACTACGATAATATATTTGCGGTTGGCGATGTAACCGGCCCTTATCAGTTCACTCATACAGCATCCCATCAGGCCTGGTATGCCACAGTGAATAGTCTCTTCGGCCAATTTAAGAAATTTAAGGCTGACTACTCGGTTATTCCCTGGGCAACCTTCACTGACCCGGAGGTCGCTCGAGTCGGTTTGAACGAAACTGAAGCGAAAGAACAGAATATTCGCTATGAAGTCACAACCTACGGAATTGACGATCTCGACCGCGCCATTGCCGACAGTGCAGATCACGGATTTGTAAAGGTTCTCACAGTACCGGGCAAAGACCGCATTCTTGGCGTGACCATTGTCGGAGCGCATGCGGGTGACCTAATAACAGAATTTGTCACAGCAATGAAGTACAAGCTCGGACTTAAAAAAATACTCGGCACTATACATACTTATCCGACCATGTCTGAAGCTAACAAAGCGGTAGCCGGTAACTGGCAGAAAGACCATGCTCCCCAGTTTGCACTTAAAATGCTAAAGCACTATCACAGCTGGCGCCGTGGAAAAAAATCAACGCAGTCAAAAACAACTACCCAACCAACCTAGTGTGCTAAAAGTCGATCACTTCTGGTGCAGCGATATGATATCCCTGCACCAGATTGACACCTAACTCGAGCAACTTTTCAAGCACATCTTCTGACTCCACGGATTCAGCTATTGTTTGCTTACCCAGTGTTTGAGCAACATCATTAATAGACTTTACCATTGCATAGTGGATTGGATCTTCCATGATGGCACGTACGAAAGTGCTGTTTATCTTAACGAAGTTAACCGGTAGTTTTTTAAGATAGTTAAACGAGTTAAGTCCACCACTGAAATCATCCATCGCGAACTTACAACCAAGCAAACCCAGCTTATCCATAAAACCAGATACTGCTGTAAGGTTAGTACTTACCGCCGATTCGCTTACCTCAAAGCATAAAATCTTCGGATCGACAGCAGATGTCTTTAACTTATTGAGCAAGTACTTTAGAAACTCCTCATCATTAAGTGCGGCTCCGCTGAGATTTATACAACACAACTCCAGCCCATCAGTAACATGAGGCTGACCTTCCAGCCAATCCAGTGTTGCGTCAATTACTGCGATATCAAGCTTGACAGACAAACCGTATCTTTCAGCTAATGGCAATACCGCAGCGGGCAGCAACAGCTCGCCTTCAGGTGACGGCAAACGCATAAGCACTTCTATTTTTGAACTGGTATCGGCGGTATCGCCAGGTGCCGAGATCCTTTGCAGGGCCAGCTTGATTCGGCGCTCGGTAATTGCATCTTTAATGTATTCATCTCGATGCAGCTGGCCTGGCTTAGGATCAGTAGTCGCCTCGGCCTCTGTAAACACGGCGACTCGATTACGCCCCTTGTGTTTAGCCTCGTAACAAGCAGCATCTGCCGCCCCAAACAACGCTGAGCGCGTATTCCAGCGATCATCGATCATCACCAATCCGATACTTGCTCCAACAGAGAACGACTGCCCCTCCCAGAGAAACAGAAAACTCTCAACCTCGGCACGCAGCTGAGTAGCAAGCCTCATTGCCTCTTTCAGACCCACACCGTAGATCAGCAGCCCAAATTCATCACCACCTAATCGTGCGAGTACATCGCTTTTTCTCACCAGATTAGTAAACAGCGTCGACAACTGACGCAGCAATTCATCGCCTGCCAGATGACCTGCTGTATCGTTGACTCGCTTAAAGTTGTCCAGATCAATAAAACACAGCGCCTGATTGGCTGCAGACGCGCGACTTATTGCATCGTTGCAGCGCAATTCAAATTCCCGACGATTGACCAGCCCGGTTAGAGAATCATGGCTTGCATGGTATGCAACAATGCTCGCACTGTGATGCTGCGACGTGCAGTCCCACCCGACTCCACGATAGCCAACATGATTTTCCTGTAAATCAAACACCGGAACACCAGAAAGCCTGACTACTCGCTTTTCACCGTTTTTGTGTTGCCATACATACTCACGGTCGCGGAACGGCAAGTGTTTTTTAAGATCAGCCAAAAGCACCTTCCACTCAGCCAGATCATCTTCATGTACGTACTTAGCGATAAGAGATGCCAGCGACTGATTCAACAGACTACTGGATTCAACACCGAGAAATTCTTTCATCTCCATGGAAATATGTGTCATGCGCTGCTCTGCATCCATTTCCCAAAAAAAATCTCCGGCAGCCGACGCATAGTCAGTCAGTTTATCTATCGTGTGCTCAAGTTCAGAGTGCAACATAGCTACAGGCTGCAAGGAAATAAGAACAAGACTGCGATCAGTCCAGTGCACATTGCTCACATAAACTGAGAAGCTTTGATCGTCACGCTCAATACGCGTGGTTACAAACTGATCGCCACCAGCTGAATTCGACTCAAGAGACACTGATGTCTGAGTTCTCGAAATTGCCTCAATACTTGCACGATCACGATCACTGAACCAACCGGATACCGATTGATAATTATTGTTTGCATCTTTATGCAACAGCGCTATCGCTGATGAATTAGCCTGAACTGGTATCCAGTTTTCACAAACAATCATTGGCTGATTAATATTTTTAAAAAACGCTTCATCAATAGCTAACTGCGAATCAGCCTGATGCGCTGTCCCATCACCTCGGTGGCCGTGGCGTTTTTCAACAAAGGAGCTAACACCGCCCATACTTCCAGCAGTGCCTATTACAGAATTTTCAGTCAGCGGTGCAACAGGTATGCAATACACCGCCTTTGCGTCAGTGCCATTCCATCGCACATCGCAGGATTGCAGTCGCAGATCGCACTCATCACCTTCGGCATTAACAGAGCGGATCGTTTTTACCTCACCTTCCTTGCTACCCGGCACCAATTGGCGAATTTCTGCAGTCCCGGGTGTTGACCCGGCACTTCCCAACATCTCAAGCCAACGAGTATTGACATAAATAAGTTCGAAGTTGCGATGGATCAGAAGACCAAAAGGTGATCGATCAATAACGTCACGCAACTGTAACTCAGCGCCCAGCAGTAACTGATAACTGCTGTGCAACTCGTCAATGCTGACTACAGAAATTTCAATACCACAGATTTGACCTGCATGATTAAACACAGGGCTACGGACAAAATATTTTCCAGCTGTGCGCTTACTCAGCACCTCACCATCTGTTATTTCGGCTGTGCCGGTTTCGAGCACACGCAACTCTGCAGCATGTACCAGCGCCGCACCACGGTCAGAAAGGAAATCGAAATCAGTTTGCCCCACCAGTTGATTTGGAGACGCCAACTGCAGGGATTCAGCGTAGCCCAGGGTGGACGCACGATAGGTTAACTGCGCATCTTTCAGCGCGGTATTACGCGGTCTTCCGGTCCCGGCTTCGATTGGTTGTGCTGCCATTCAGCCTGATCTGTCTAAAAGGTGGATTTCACAGAAATACTGCTGCAGACGCCTCGAGCGGTCAATCTGCTGTTGGCAGAGCACTATCTCATTAGATCAGGAATATTACCGTGCGCTACCTCAACAACGCAGGTCTGGGTTAAGGGTAATCGCGACCAAATCGCGATTTATCGAGAAAATCAGTAAAATTCAAACAGTGAAATACAGCGCACGACTCACTGGCCTTGTTGCCGGTCAGGCGTACCATCCGTCGACTGATTTTTCGATCTGAATCAGGCTGTTATACAGGGTCTGTTTTTCATCGTGTGAAAGCGAAGACAACACCTGAGCCTTGTGCTGTTCCATCATTGAGTCGACGCGCAAATGAACATCGCGGCCTTTGTCGGTCAGGCAGAGCCGAACATTTCTGGCCTGTCCATCCTGCCCTTCAAATCGCAGAAGTTCGTTGCCCAGCATGCTTTTGACAGTCCGACTGATCTGCCCTTTATCCATGCCAATGTTGGATCTGATGTCCGCCTGACTCATCGCGCCAGCAGTGGACAACAACGAAATTATTCTCCACTCAGGGAGACGCAAATTAGCCCTTGCCTGCACGGCCTGGCCAATCTGACGGCTAATCTTCACGTTCACGACGTTCAGCTTTACGCTAATCATTGAGTGAAGATCTCCAGCGCCATCCTCCATACACACTTACTCCTTTTCTCATTTATGGATGCAATCGCACCCTAGCAAAAAAAATTTGCCCAAGGAAAGTTTAACGCCCGGAACAATGTTACACACCGTTACAGAGCCTATCTTCCACCACTGACATCTAAGAACGCACCTGTTGTATAAGAGGCCTCTTCCGACATCAACCACAATATCGCCTGTGCCACCTCTTCTGCAGTACCGCCGCGTTTCATCGGGACTGACTGTTTGACCCTGTCAACTCGCTCAGGTTCACCGCCGCTGGCATGAATTTCTGTATAAATCACGCCAGGTCGCACCGCGTTAACTCGAATACCACCATCGGCAACCTCTGTTGCCAAACCGATAGTAAAGGTGTCGATCGCTCCTTTACTGGTGGCGTAGTCAACGTACTCATTCGGCGACCCGAGTTTTGCAGCAATTGATGATACGTTGACAATACTACCACCAGCACCACCATTTTGAGTCGACATGTGTTTGACCGCTTCTCGTGCACAAAGGAGTGACCCCAAAATGTTGGTATTGATTACCCGATTTATGCGCTCCACAGTCATATTCTGAAGCGTCATATGCTGTTCGAGAATACCGGCGTTATTGACCAGCGCATCAACCTGACCAAACTCGGAGATCGCAGTGTTGAACAAATCGGTTACGTCGGTTTCTGAGCCAACATCACCCGCAACCGCAATTGCACTTCCGCCCGCGGCAGTGATTGCGTCTACCACCCGGGTTGCTGAGGTCTTGTCAGCTTTGTAGTTGACCACGACCGAGTAGTCGTTTTTTGCTGCGAGGAGAGCCGTGGCAGCACCAATGCCGCGGCTTGCACCCGTGATGACAACAACACTCATAAGCAATTAATCTCCGGGTCCGGTCATGAGTGCATCAGACAGGATCAAAGTCACTACATGTTTCGACGATACTCGCCACCGACTTCGAACAACGCATCTGTGATCTGTCCGAGAGAACAATGCTGTACAGCCTCCACCAGTTCCGCAAACACATTACCGTTAGCCATTGCCACCGCTTTTAGTTTTTCTATAGACACAGATGCTTCACTGGCGTGGTTACTCTTAAACGCTTCAAGCCGTGCTATCTGGCTTTCTTTTTCATCTGTGGTAGATCGCGCCAGCTCAATCGTTTGCTCCTCGGTTGAGTCTTCGGGGTTTGTAAAGGTATTAACCCCGATGATCGGCAGTGAGCCATCATGCTTGCGATGTTCGTACAACATGGATTCTTCCTGAATTTTGCCGCGCTGATAACCCGTTTCCATCGCACCAAGTACACCTCCTCTTTCGGAGATACGCTCAAACTCGATCAACACTGCCTCTTCTACCAGATCAGTTAACTCATCGATCACAAAACTGCCCTGATTCGGATTTTCACATTTGGCCAGGCCCCACTCCCTGTTAATAATAAGCTGTATAGCAATAGCACGTCTGACCGACTCTTCTGTCGGTGTTGTCACCGCTTCATCGTAGGCATTGGTATGCAGCGAGTTGCAGTTATCATAGACCGCAATCAATGCCTGCAGCGTAGTTCTAATGTCGTTAAATGCCATCTCCTGCGCATGCAGCGAACGACCAGACGTCTGTATGTGGTACTTCAGTTTCTGACTACGATCATTAGCACCATACTTTTCTCGCATTGCAACAGCCCAGATCCGTCTGGCCACCCTGCCCATAACCGTATACTCGGGATCCATTCCATTGCTGAAAAAGAAAGACAGATTGGCTGCAAACTCATCAATGTGCATACCACGCGCAAGATAAGACTCAACATAAGTAAAGCCATTGGCCAAAGTAAAGGCAAGCTGACTGATTGGATTGGCACCTGCTTCGGCAATGTGATAGCCGGAAATAGATACGGAGTAGAAGTTTCTGACGTTGTGCTCTACAAAGTACTCCTGAATATCACCCATTACTTTCAGGCTGAACTCAGTTGAAAAAATACAGGTATTCTGCCCCTGATCTTCTTTAAGAATATCTGCCTGAACTGTGCCTCGGACATTGGCAAGCGACCATTTTTTAATTTCTTCAAGCTCACTTTCATTCGGCGCTCTGCCATTTTCTTTTTCGAACTTACTTTGCTGTTGCCTGAAAGCCGTATTGAAATAAAACGCGAGAATGGTCGGTGCCGGACCATTGATGGTCATAGATACCGAAGTATTCGGATCACAAAGATCGAACCCATCGTATAAAACCTGCATATCTTCGACGGTCGCAATTGAAACCCCCGAGTTGCCAACCTTGCCGTAGATGTCAGGTCTGCGATCAGGATCATTGCCATAGAGAGTTACAGAGTCAAACGCGGTGGACAAACGCTTGGCTGGCGCATGTTCTGACAGGGCTTTGAATCTGCTGTTGGTTCGGTAGGCATCTCCTTCACCGGCAAACATACGGGTCGGATCTTCGCCTTCGCGCTTAAACGGAAATACACCCGCAGTATAAGGAAAATAGCCAGGCAGATTTTCACGCATCAGCCATTGCAGCAAATCTCCATCGTCACTAAACACTGGCACACTGACTTTGCGTACCGGATTGCCACTGAGCGTTTGATGAATAAGATCGGTGACTATTTTTCGATCGCGTATTTCAACTTCAAAAGTATCCTGCCTGTAGCGCTCAGCAAGCACTGGCCAGTGCTTCAACAACTCAGCGCTGTTGCCATCAAGAGCCTGACTGCGTTCATCGATAAGCTTCGATAGTCCATCTTCATCCACAGTAACGTTGCCGTCTGCCATTAATTGCTGTGCTGTTTGCAATCGTTGCTTCTCACGCGCTATGTTCGCCTGAGCTTCACTGACTGCATGATAGTTGCGAATGGTCTCGGCAATTTCTGCCAGATAGCGAATTCGCTGCGACGGCACAACAACTGATTTATCTGTTGAGTGGCGAATGTCAGCTACTTCCAGACCGCCACCAGTTGCCGACAATCCGCTTGCTGACAAAAGTTTTGCGATCTCGCTGTACAGTGCACTTACACCATCGTCGTTAAAGCGCGCCGCCATCGTACCGTATACCGGCATGTCTTCCGGTGCCGTGGTAAATGACTCACGATTTCGCTGTACCTGCTTGGCAACGTCTCGCAGTGCGTCTTCAGCACCCTTGCGATCAAACTTGTTGATCGCCACAACATCTGCAAAGTCGAGCATATCGATTTTTTCGAGCTGACTAGCGGCACCGAACTCAGGTGTCATCACATACAGAGACACATCACTGTGAGACACAATGCCGGCATCGCCCTGCCCGATACCCGGTGTCTCGATGATAACCAGATCAAAACCTGCAAGCCTGGTGGCTGCGATCATATCGTCAAGCTCAGGTGGCACATCACCACCTGCATCACGGGTGGCAATTGAACGCATAAATATATTGGGATGATCAATTGCATTCATACGAATACGATCACCCAGCAAAGCACCACCGGTCTTGCGGCGAGTTGGATCAACCGCAAGTATCGCAACCTTCAACTGATCGCGATGATCAATTCTGAATCTGCGGATTAATTCATCAGTCAGAGATGACTTACCTGATCCACCGGTACCGGTGATACCGAGCACCGGTACGGTACCCGAATCAGCTGATCGTAACTTCTCTGTTAATTCGGTCGGATAGCAGCCGCTTTCAAGAGCGGTAAGAACAGGTGAAAGATGTCGATAGTTATCCTGCGCCAGACTCGACAAATCATGAGTGGCCCTTTCACCGGGATTAAAGCGACAGCGCGATAACATGTCGTCGATCATTCCCTGCAGACCAATTTTCTGACCGTCCTCCGGTGTGTAAATCCGTGCTACACCGTAGCTGTGTAAGTCATCAATTTCATCGCCGACAATTACACCACCACCACCGCCAAAGACCTGTATATGTTCGGCGTCGCGCTCACGCAGCATGTCGACCATATATTTAAAGTATTCAACATGACCACCCTGATACGAACTGATTGCTATGCCCTGCACATCTTCCTGGATTGCAGCGGTTACGATCTCGGCCACCGAGCGGTTATGTCCCAGGTGAATAACCTCGGCACCAGCGCCTTGTAAAATCCGGCGCATGATATTGATTGATGCATCGTGACCATCAAACAAACTGGATGCCGTGACAAACCGGACTGCAACAGCGGCAGCGGTACCGGTCATATTTTCACCGACGGTATTTGCACCGGCAATTGGCACTACCTTATTCGCCTGGGAAGTCATCGTGTCATCATCGCCCTAAGTTTAACCATCGCATCTGCCAGAACGTTAACCAACGGAATCACTGGCAACAAATTCCTGTCGACAACATCGTATAAGATAGTATATTGACGTTAACGTAAACGTCAATATAAACTCTTCTTCCACCTGTTGACGTACAGACATGCAAGAAACTTACAGTATTTCAGAACTTGGTAAAGAATTCGGAATCACAACCAGAGCGATCCGTTTCTACGAAGACAAGCAGCTGCTGAGTCCATCCAGAAATGGCAGCCACAGAGTCTACTCACGAGCCGACCGCACCAGGCTTAAGCTTTTGCTGCGCGGCAAACGACTAGGCTGGCCGCTGGAAGAAATAAAATCGGTACTAAATATGTATGACGCCGGATATAACGGCGAATTGCAGCAACTGCAGTATACCTGCCAGAAAATTCAACAAAGACGCCTGCAATTGCAGCAGCAACAGAAAGACATAAATGCAGCACTGGCAGACCTTGATCAAATTCAACAGCGCTGTACAGAACATCTGGCAACACTAAATGGCCAATGTGGCCGCAAAGGCGAAAAAGCCGAAACATCACTTAGCCAAAACATCACTCAAACCGAAACATCATTTAATAGAGAGGACTCACTATGAAAAACGATGACCCGATAGTTATCACTGGTGCTATGCGCACACCACTTGGTGGTTTTCAGGGTGCGCTCTCCAGCCAGACCGCAGCAGACCTCGGTGCCGTATCGATCAAAGCAGCGCTTGAAAAAAGCGCGCTGAAAACAGACACCATAGATGAAGTAGTAATGGGATGTGTTCTGCCAGCCGGTCAGGGACAGGCACCCGCCCGCCAGGCAGGTCTGGGTGCAGGCCTGCCCATAGGCACTAACTGCACAACAGTGAACAAAATGTGCGGGTCAGGTATGAAGGCTGCGATGTTCGCACATGATCTGTTGCTTGCAGGCAGTGCAAAGATAGCGGTCGCAGGCGGTATGGAAAGTATGACCAACGCGCCTTATCTGCTGCCGAAAGCTCGCGGTGGAATGCGCATGGGTCACGGTCAGACACAGGATCATATGTTTCTTGATGGACTCGAAGACGCATACGACAAAGGCAAGTTAATGGGTTGTTTTGCCGAAGACACTGCCACCAAATACAAATTTTCTCGTGAAGCGCAGGATGAATTTGCCCTGCGCTCTCTGGCACGTGCAAAAGATGCCATCGACAACGGTGATTTTAAAAACGAAGTCGCCCCGGTAACGGTAAAGTCTCGCAAAGGTGAAAACATAGTCGAGCACGATGAACAGCCACATAACGCCATGCCTGAAAAAATACCGACATTGCGCGCAGCATTTGCCAAAGACGGTACCGTGACTGCTGCCAACGCCAGCTCAATTTCCGATGGCGCTGCAGCACTCGTTATGATGCGCAGAAGCGAATGCGACGCGCGCGGCCTGACGCCACTGGCGACTGTGCTTGGCCACACAACCCATGCACATGAACCAAAATGGTTTACGACTGCACCAGTACATGCAATGCGCAAACTACTTGAGCAACTTAACTGCACGCAGAATGATATCGACCTCTACGAAATCAACGAGGCCTTTGCTGTAGTTACCATGGCTGCAATGCAGGAACTCGACCTGCCCGCAGATAAAGTAAACATACACGGCGGCGCCTGTGCCATTGGCCACCCGATCGGCGCTTCAGGTGCCCGTATACTGGTTACACTACTGCACGCGCTAATTAACCAGGGTAAAAACCGCGGAATAGCTTCACTGTGCATCGGCGGTGGCGAAGCAACAGCGATGGCAATTGAGATAATAAAGTGACAGACAAACCAGCAAGCTATTCGCCGGCAGGTTACTCCGAAGAGCAACTGATGGTACGCGATATGGCACGTCAGTTTGCCAGTGAGCAACTTGCACCCAATGCAGCAAGCTGGGATCAAAACTCGGAATTTCCGACAGATGCAATTGCTGCCATGGGAGAACTCGGCCTGCTCGGTATGGTAGTGCCGGAGGAGTATCACGGATCCGCTACCGATACAGTAGCCTACGCAATGGCGCTTGAAGAAATTGCTGCAGGTGATGGCGCCTGCTCAACCATCATGAGTGTGCACAATTCTGTTGCCTGCATGCCGATCTACAAATTCGGTACAGACGAGCAAAAAGATAAATTTTTACCACAGCTCGCAACCGGCAAAATGCTCGGTGCATTCTGTCTGACTGAACCACAGGCGGGCTCGGATGCCGCAGCTCTGACAACCCGCGCCGAGCGCGATGGCGACAACTTTGTAATCAACGGCGTAAAGCAATTCATTACATCCGGTAAAAATGCCGATCTCGCCATTGTGTTTGCAGTCACTGATGCCGAAGCCGGCAAGCGTGGTATCAGTGCGTTCATCGTTCCAACCAACACTGAAGGTTACCAGGTTGCATCGGTTGAAAAGAAAATGGGGCAGCGTGCATCAGACACCTGCCAGATAATTTTTGAAGACTGCAGAATTCCGGCAGACCATCTTTTAGGTGAAGAAGGCCAGGGTTATCGCATAGCACTCGGCAATCTCGAAGGCGGACGCATTGGCATCGCCGCCCAGTCTGTTGGCATGGCCCGCGCTGCTTACGAACTCGCTTTGGCCTACGCCCAGGAGAGACAGGCGTTCGGTACACCGATCATTTCACAGCAGGCAGTGGCATTTAAACTAGCCGACATGGCAACATCAATTGATGCAGCAAGGCTAATGGTGCATCGCGCTGCAAATTTGCGCGAACAGAATTTACCCTGTCTTACTGAAGCTTCCATGGCAAAGCTCTTTGCCAGCGAAATGGCTGAGCGAGTCTGTTCGGATTCAATCCAGATTCACGGTGGTTACGGTTACCTGACAGACTTTCCGGTTGAAAGGATAGCTCGCGATGTCAGGGTATGTCAGATCTACGAAGGTACGTCTGATATTCAACGCCTGGTGATCAGCCGTTCTCTTCAGACTTCATAACCTTTGCACAGGTTTATAAAAAAACCAGTTGATACATTCGATTACATCACCAGCTAGACCCGAATCAAAAGATAGCGTACCTTTTGACCAACCGACGCGGAAGATCGTCCTACCCGGCCGGAGGAGCCTTAATTGAAAATTTTGTGCTTCAAAGCCGGAGAAAATGTTGTCTCTCAACAAATCAGAAATCGCCCACCGTACGGCGGGGTTAGTGTATTGCCTTTGGATGCTGGGGGCTCTTTTCGGTATCACCGCTATTATCGGTGTAATCATCAATCACACAAAACTCGCCAGCGTCCGTGGTACACATGCCTATAGCCACTTTATCTGGCAAATTGTTTCCTTTTGGCTGGTGTTTACGGGTATTGTTGTCTGTGTATTTCTCTGGCCAGGAGAAATGGCACAGATGATAGCTGTCGGCTGTATCTTTATCTGGCTGTTCAGTGGTCTTATCGGCTCATGGCAATTAGCGAAATCACGGCGACTGAGTTCGTTTGGCAGAAAAAGTCGAACAGTACGGCACCCACACCATGTGCGCCACGAACTTTACAATGACAACCACAATGAAAATGCAGAGCAAACACAATGAGTGAAGAAAACAATCAACCAATGGCAATTGATGTTGAAGAAGGAAAAGACTATTTCTGGTGTTCCTGTGGCAAGAGTTCCAAGCAACCATTTTGTGATGGTTCACATAAGGACACAGAATTCAAACCGGTGAAATACACCGCGGAGAAAGACGGCAAAGCATTCTTCTGTGGCTGTAAAAAAACCGGCAACGCTCCATTGTGTGATGGCACCCACAAATCGCTCTGATACGAATCTGACACGAAACATGCACCATCAGCCGGTGTAATTATCCGCTAATACCAACGGAACTCTTAACTCGTCCGTGAATTTACGGTTAATTATGTTTGCTACCTGCCGTTAAGTACTTCGTTGCTGTTGCAGTTAACGCATTCAACATGTTTTACATTTTGCATACATTCACTGCCGCAACAGGCTCAGTCGCTGGATAGTAGCGACGACCGAACACACAACTTCTGCAACAGGGAATGATGCAGGCAATAATAAGTTCGTGTCAGGCGATTGGGAATATACCGTGCGGTACCTGTTATAAAGGTGCCGCACAAATTTCCCATGCGTGCACCCCGGCCAGCACGCCCCAACACGCCCCAACACGCCATTGAGCTACAATGAAAACAAGACTTGTGCAAATAACCGGTCTGTCTTAAATACCCAGCAGCTCCAGCAGATGGTTTAAATCTTTTGCCTCGTAGTCCGGTCGTGCCGGTAATCGCTCAGGTCTTTGATTAAAGCGATTCACCCATAACACTCTGAAACCAAAGGCGGCAGCTCCGGCTGCATCCCAGGCATTTGACGACTGGAACAACACCTGCTCGGGCTCGATATTAAACTTCTCTGTCACCAGCTCATATACCTGAGGGTCAGGCTTGAAGATTCGAAGCTCATCTACGCTTAAGCTTTCATCCAGCACTTTGTCTATTCCAGCACTGCGGTTGGCAGCTTCAAGCATTGCCGTCGCACCGTTGCTTAGCACTGCTGTATTGTATCCCGCCTCTTTTAGCTTCGTCAGAACTGGCAGTACTTCATCATAGGTTTTAAGCACCAGATAGGCATCCATTAAATCACTGTGCAGATCGTTGTCAGTTATGTCGTGTGCATCCAGTGCGTAGTCCAGCGCGTCACCTGTCACCTGCCAGAAATCTGCGAAGTCACGCATTAAACTTCTCAGCCAGGTGTACTCAAGCTGTTTGGTACGCCACATTAAAGACACAGAGTCTGCATTTTTTCCAAGCCTGGCTTTGTGTGCACCGACAGCGGAGTGCACATCAAACAGAGTTCCATAGGCATCAAACACACACGCCTTGATATTGGACAGTGATTCATTCTTGGACATCTGGCCTCCTGATGGTTTTTACCGGGATGGTCTAACCTGAATGGTTTAAACGGGAATTATTTAGCTGGGTAGTAGTTTAACTGGCGGATGATTTAATCGGTGGAATTGAATAAGTTGCGGTTGCATGAGCGACCCTGTCTGCATCATTTAGCGAATTACTCGCGCCGGTACAATCTACCGTATTATCCGTTGCACTGTATATGGTGACTTCACCTACCACCAGTCGCTTGCCAAATTTTAGCGGTGTAGCGCGCGCAAGGATATCGCCCGGCGCTGGCTTGCGCAGAAAATTAATGCTGAGTGATGTGGTTACTGCAAGCTCAACAGGGCCGATGCGACTCATAATCATTGCGTAAATCGCCGCATCCGCCAATCCCATCATGACTGGTCCGGCAATTGTCCCGCCCGGTCGCAAAAATTTGTCGCTGTACACAGCGCGCATCCAGACACCGGTGTCGTCAATCGACTGTAATTGCAATCCCATAATCCGGGCAAACGGAAGCCGCTCGGACGCAAGTTGCTGGAATTCCTGTACCGTAATTTTCGACATACACTTGCCTCCTGTTCAATGCGGAGTCTATAGTTTGATCTGGTTAGCTCAAGCCAATAGCAAGGCCAATAGCGACACCATTAGTCAGACGCAACCAGAGCCGGTTTTAATCGGCTAGTGTCCAAAGCCACCGTGGAGACCTCAAAATGAATGCAACTCCGGAATCGATACTCGAACTGGTCGTCGACAATCAGGTGGCCACACTCACGTTGAACAGACCAGATAAGTTTAACGCCCTCTCTGAAGAGTTGCTCACGGAATTACAAAACACCTTATCGACAATTGGCAGGGATGAGTCTATTGCCGTGGTGATTCTGGCAGCTCGCGGCAGGGCATTTTGTGCAGGTCACGACTTGCGTCAGATGCGCGGCAACCACAGCGAAGAATACTACCAGTCGCTTTTTAGTCAGTGCTCGCAAATGATGCAAACCGTCAGGAAAATCCCGCAACCGGTAATTGCCAGTGTACAAGGTCTCGCTACCGCGGCAGGCTGCCAGCTGGTAGCAACCTGCGATCTGGCGCTCGCTGCCAACACGGCACAGTTTGCAGTATCCGGCATCAATCTCGGGCTTTTTTGCAGTACACCGTCGGTAGCGCTATCACGTAACGTCAACTCAAAGCGCGCTCTGGAAATGCTGCTGACCGGTGAATTCATCGACGCAGACACCGCCGTAGAGTACGGCCTTATCAACCACAGCGTCGCCCCTGAGGAACTAGCTACACTAACTCGAAACCTGGCAGACAAAATTGCCGGCAAACCGAAAAGTGCCCGCAAGGTTGGTAAATCCATGTTTTATGCACAACTGCCGAAAAACACCGACGACGCCTACCAGTACGCAGCCGGTGTGATGGCC
This sequence comes from uncultured Granulosicoccaceae bacterium, assembly GCA_964388065.1. Lineage (GTDB taxonomy): Bacteria > Pseudomonadota > Gammaproteobacteria > Granulosicoccales > Granulosicoccaceae. Next base: position 6,565 of record CAYLZS010000370.1, on the reverse strand, counting down.
AGCAATATGATGGACGCCGAAACAGTTGATGCCGTCGACAGTTTTCTAAATAAAAAACGCGTTAGTTCAAGCTAATTGTAAGCTTGAGCTGTTACCCGCGCAGATGGCGTTATCGAAGCTACAGTCATTACAACGCGTGCCGCTACCCGATCTGAGACAACAAATTCACTCTGCACAAAGAGGCGGAGGAAACGGGGACGGTGATGAAGAATCAGGATTTAACTTATCTGAACGGCCTGGCAATCAGTTGCCTGGCAACAGGTTTGGTCGATACAGCGCAACCCGCTTTTGAATTAATTTCAGATGCGGCACCAGAACACGCGGCAGGTCCCATCGGGCTGGCAAGCGTTGAACTTGCACGCGGCAACTATAATGAAGCCTGCAAAATTCTTGAAGACGCATCTGCCGAGCTTAAAGGTGACTCAGATCGCACACGCAAGATACTGCTTCACGCTCTGGTTGCGTCCAACAAACTCGACGAAGCCGAAGACTTGCGAACCAGCCTGATGGAACTTGATGCGGCAAATGATGACCACGAATATCTTGTACAGACGCACAAGTTCTTCGGCACCGGTGATCCACGAGCGTTGCGCAGCTAGTCGCAATTCTTCAAACAGCCGGAACTCAGACATAACCCTATAACGCCGAATGAACTCGGCGAACGAGTTTCGGTTATCTCAGACGCGCATAGCAGCGCAGACTGAGATGATATTGAAATAGCTGTTATCATACGGTTCGACTGGAATAACGAGCCGTATGAGCGACATCCTCTTTATCGACACTCCTGACAAGCTACAACGCCTTGCAGATGACATCGCATCGCAGGAATGGCTGGCGCTTGATACGGAGTTTCTTCGGGAACGCACCTATCGACCAGAACTGTGTCTGCTGCAAATAGCGACACCGGAAATTGTCGCTTGTGTTGATCCACTGGCGCTGGACTCAATCGATCCGATTCTCGATATCATCTACAAGCCGGGTATCATCAAAATTCTGCATGCCGCCAGCCAGGACCTTGAGATCTTTTACTGGTTGCGCAAAGAAGTACCAGCCAACCTGTTTGACACCCAGATAGCTGCACCGTTACTGGGATATCAGGAACAAATTGGCTACGGCAATCTTGTTGGTGAGGTGCTGGGGGTAAGCTTAAGTAAATCACACTCAAGAGCAGACTGGACCCGACGGCCACTGCCAAAGCAACAAGTGCAATACGCTGCAGATGATGTGATCTATCTCGCCCGCATGTACCCATTGATGCGAGACAAGCTAGAACAATTAGACCGATTGCACTGGCTCGACAGCGAGTGGCAAAACCTCACCAACCCTGATCTCTACGAAAAACCGGCAGATGAGGTATGGAAGCGCCTGAGAGGTATAGACAAACTTAAAGGTGGCAGGCTTTCCGTAGCACAGCAACTTGCCAGCTGGCGCGAGCTTACTGCAAGAGAACGAAACCTGCCACGCAACTGGCTTATGAAAGACGACGTTCTGATAGATCTTTCCAAGCAAATGCCGTTAAGCAAAGGCGAGTTAAAACATATACGCGGCCTGAGCGACGGCATGGTCAAAAGCCACGGCAGCACAATAATTGAAAATATAAGCAAGTCTAAAGACAAACCGCCAATACCACCTGACAACAGCAAACGTAAAGTAAAGCTCACTCCGGATCAGGATGCAGCCCTTGACCTGCTCACGGCGGTCGCAAAGATTCATGCCCGGGAACTCGAAATCAACCCATCGGTGCTCGCACCACGCAAATCAATTGAAGACCTGATCAAAGGCAACAACGATACATCGGTTATGCATGGCTGGCGCGGGCAACTAATCGGTCCGGCCCTGCAAGCGGTGCTCGCAGGCGACAGCGGATTAAAGATCGACAACGGCAAAGTTGTTGTCGGTTAAAGCAATCTCCGCACGACATAACACAGAAAAACGCAGTGTTGCCTTTGAAATCTGCCGGTTAGTTTCATAAACTGGAACGCTTCTCAAATCGTAGCCGAGTTAGCCCAGTGAGCCATAAACTGAGCGACGTTAACATAGTCGCTGAAGACGTTCTCATAACCCCCAGAGAACTGCACGACGTCGTTCCGTGTCCCGAATCTGCCAGCGTTTTTATACAGCAATCACGCAGAGCAATTGAAAATATTCTCGACCGCACAGACCCCCGATTACTGGTAGTAACCGGACCCTGCTCGATCCACGATATGGACTCGGCCCTTGAGTATGCGCAACAGCTAAAAGCGCTGCACGATAAATACAGCGATACGCTATACATCGTCATGCGCGTCTATTTTGAAAAACCACGCACGACAGTTGGCTGGAAAGGCTTCGTCAACGATCCCGATTTGAATGACTCGTTCAATATAGAGAAAGGATTGCGCAGTGCACGTGAGCTACTCGTGGCACTCGCAGAGCTTGGGCTACCGGCAGGCACGGAGGCACTTGATCCCATCAGCCCACAGTATCTGTCTGATCTGTTTGCATGGACAGCTATTGGCGCGCGTACGTCAGAGTCGCAAACACATCGAGAAATGTCGAGCGGTCTGTCCACTCCGGTTGGCTTTAAAAACGGTACTGACGGCAGTTTGGATATCGCTATAAATGCACTCAAATCTGCATCGTCACCGCATCGGTTTCTTGGTATTAATACTGATGGTCAGGTAACACGGCTGACAACAGCAGGTAACAAGTTTGGTCATGTTATTTTACGCGGTGGTTCCGAACCCAACTATGATTCAGTAAGTGTGGCGCTTGCTGAAAAAGCACTTGCCAGCGCCAAACTAACACCAAGTCTGATCGTTGATTGCAGCCACGCTAACTCACATAAAGATCACACACTACAGCCACTGGTTGCCGACAATGTCATTAAGCAAATAGCGGAAGGCAATCAATCTATTATCGGACTCATGCTCGAGAGCCATCTTAACGACGGCAATCAAAAGCTTGGCAGTGATCCACAATCGCTCGAATATGGTGTCTCCATCACCGATGCCTGTATCAACTGGGATACTACAGCAGAGCTTCTTGGCAACATGGCTCAGCAACTACCGGAGCCACTGAAAGCACGAGTAAGTTCATGAGCAGAACAAACCAGGATGACTACTTCAGGGATTACATTCGCGCACGAGTCAGAACTATTCCCGACTGGCCAATAGATGGCGTTCAGTTCAGAGATATCACACCACTGTTGCAAAACCCGGCAACCTTCAGAAGACTTGTCGATTGCTTCGTGCACCGATATTACGAAAAAGATTTCGACGTACTTGCCTGCATCGATGCCCGAGGTTTTATCATTGGCGGCGCACTTGCCTATGAACTCAGCACCAGCCTGGTACCCGTTCGCAAGCGCGGCAAATTACCTTTTGATACAGTCAGCGAATCCTATGAGCTTGAATACGGAACCGCTGAAGTCGAACTGCACAAAGATGCCGTCAACAAAGGAGATAAAGTCCTGTTGCTTGACGACCTGATCGCAACCGGTGGCACCATGCTGGCTGCAAGCTCGCTAATCACCAAACTTGGTGGCAATATTGTTGAGGCAGCAGCAATCATCGATCTGCCGGACCTGGGTGGCTCGGCAAAGCTTGTCGACGCGGGTATTGATGTATTTAGTATCTGCGAATTCGAAGGCGAATAGCCCGGGAAGACAACCAAGGGAACTAACTTCAGATGACCAACTTAAAATGACCTGCCAAAGATGAATAGAACGGAAAACTTTTTTGTCTCGTGGGAAGAACTCCACCGAGATACTCGAACACTTGCCAGACAACTTCTACCTGCATCTCAGTGGCGAGGTGCTATTGCAATTACCCGCGGCGGCATGATTCCCGCGGCAATCATTGCGCGTGAACTCAACATTCGGCTACTCGACACCATTTGTATAAAAACCTATGAAAAGCAGGACAAAGGCAAATCCGAGATCCTTAAAACAGTCGACCCAAAATTCGGCAACGGCAGTGGTTTCCTGCTAATTGATGATCTCGTTGATACAGGCACTACTGCACGCGCAGTAAAAGCATTGGTACCCAAAGCACGTTTCGTCACAGTCTATGCAAAACCTGAGGGCAGACGAGAGGTGGATGACTTTATAAAGGAAGTGCCACAAAATACATGGATCAATTTTCCGTGGGATATGGAGCTCAACTATTCAAGCCCGCTGGTAGATCGTCCTGAAGAAGCGTTTAGCTGAAGCGTTTAGCTGATGTACCAGCCTGGATGTACCAGCCTGTCTGGCAACGTTTATAAATTCAAACCATGTTGCCAGAAGATATTTCAGCTAATACCGATCAGTCGCATCGCAGTAAACACTACCATTCCCACAACAATCGTTAGCAACAAATGACGGGTTTTCCACGCAACCACAATCGCGACAATACTGGCAATCAGGTACGGGTTAGCAAACGATATATCCCATTCACCCTCCTGTATTAACACCCAGGGAGCGCTCAGCGCGCTGAGTACCGCCACCGGCACAAATTGCAGCGCACGCTTAATAGACACTGGCAGATCATACCGACCCACCAAAGCCAGCACCGGGTAGCGTACACCAAAGGTCACTGCCATCATTAAAAATATCATCACTGCATTTTTCATGATTCCGGTGTCTCCCGATAGTCAGGTTCAATAATCATTTCTGCAACATAACCCGCTGCCACACCTGCAACCGACGCGACGATTAATCCGAGGCTGTGTACCATATCCCTCGCAAGCAATGCGACAGAAATCGCTACAACAGCAGCAATTAACATTGGCATACGGTCAATCAGTGGCACAACAATTCCGATAAAAGTTACCACCAGTGCGAATTCAAGGCCCCACTCCGACAAATTTTCAAGGCTGCTTCCGGCAACGATTCCGATAGCCGTACAGAACTGCCAGTTGACATACATGGCAAGCGACGCCCCGAGACAATACCAGTGGCGAAATTTGCCATTTGGCGATGCCGTAAAACGCTTGATCACAACAGCATAGGATTCATCAGTCAGTAGAAACCCCAGTGGCAATAACCATTTCTGTGGCAATCCCTTAAAATACGGACCCAGGGAGGCAGAATAGAGCGCGTGGCGCAAGTTAACAAAGAAGGTAGTCATCACTATTACCACAACACCGACACCCTGTCCTATCAAAGTGGCTGCTACAAACTGGCTGGAACCTGCAAATACAAACAAAGACATCGCCATTGTTGCGTATACAGATAAACCCGCAGCGGTAGCCAGCGCGCCGAACAGAATTCCGAACGGAATCGCACCAACAAGCATCGGCAACATGTCGCGCGCGCCATGTAAAAACTCACGCCTTCTGGATTCAGTCATAACAAGTGAGTGCAGCAGAAATCATGCGGTCTAGGATAGAGTATTTCAGCATCGGATACACCCACCTCACAGCCATGCGCCACTTCATCTGACACACAGTCTGTCTGTAAAGACCGTACTAACAAATCCACGACTACTTCCAGTACACTTAGCGCTGCCACCCTCTTTAGGAAAATTTCCAATGTTGCGGTTCTTTATTGGTCTGACTCTGGCTCAGCTGGTTATTGCCGCGCTCGTATATTTCAGCCCTCTGTCAAATCTGCTTGAACAAGCCTTATTGATTGGTTTCATCATTCTACTGATATCGCTGGTGACGACGCTGTGGTTCGGTACAGTGGCAAAACATATGGCAGACAAACGAATTGCTGTACTGAAAGAACAGTTCGCCAGTGAACGAGAGAAAATCAATGTCAGTGCCGAACGCGCACAGAAAAAATTGTTGAAAAGCACTCAAAAGGAAATCGAATCTGAACGACGCAGGCAAAGCACTCGTGCCAATTTAAAAATTGGCGGAACAATCGCGCTGGCCGCGGGATTTGGCGTCGTTATGTTGATGTCCCAGTTCTTTACTCTGGGTTTACTCAGCCTGACAACTGCGGGTGGTGCCATTGGTGGTTATCTGGCCAGAACACGAAAGGAGCAACTGGATGGACCTGAATATAAAATGATCGAAGGGGTGGAAGTCGTCGATGAACAACCGAAACAACTTACCGATCAAACTGTTGCAGACGCCACCATAGTTACAGTCGATGCCGATGATTCAAAAAATCCGACTGACAAAAGCTGAGAACTTAGCTTTCCAATCCAAACTCGTCAAACTCCACCGATCAAACCACGTACCCAATCAACACCCTCAGGGTAATCGTCAAGATCAAGCACAAACTCCTGCCCGCGTGCCGCCGATTTTAACAACGCATGACATGCATCTTTTTTCCATCGACTGAGATCCGAGTGATAGCTCAATGTGCTGTTGCGGTCTTCGGGGTGCATCCATAAGGGCAATCGCCACTGTGAACGACTGCTGTCCTGAGCCGTCAGACATAGTTCATCTCGAAAATAGTTGAACAAACCTGACCCTGGTAAATTGCCAGTCTTTGTTTTTTGCTGCGGTAGTTTTAAAAAACGACGGCCGCGATAAATAACATTTTTACCGCGAAAGTCTGCCAGACAATGTGGATGATAATGCGCCCAGCTGAAATCGTTTGACTGCAGAAGCTTTTCAACTGGTTCAACCGATTGAACCTGCATCCATC
>CAYLZS010000369.1:0-3764 GCA_964388065.1 uncultured Granulosicoccaceae bacterium | reverse complement strand
GGCAAGTTACATCCGGCGGAAGAGAAAGTGCTTGAAGAGCTTTGCGAATATTTGAAGTTCCCCAAATTTATGTTGCGCCAGATGGAAATACTGGTGCGTGCGGGAAGAGCATCAGCAAATAACACTAGTGGCGGTCAAAACCGCAGTGGCTCATCAGTAAACAGCCGCAGCAGTGATTTGTCTGTTGCCGAGGCGTACGAATTACTGGATGTAGAAAAATCTGCAGATAAAACCGAGGTTAAAAGGGCTTATCGCAAGATGATGAGCCAGCACCACCCGGATAAGCTGGTAGCTAAAGGGCTGCCACCTGAGATGATAAAACTCGCTACTGAAAAGACCCAACACATCAGATCTGCTTATGATCTGATAAAAGAGTCTCGCGGGTGGTAACCGGGCCTATGTCAAGTCGGGTGTTAAAGACGGAAGACATACCGTCAGTAGACATTTATAGTTGGTCTAACGTTAGCGTTTCTAACGACGCTGGTTGGTCCAGCTCCTCTTTTAAACGGGAGGATGTGATACACAACAACGTGTCGTACATAAAATTTACGATAAATGTTCCTGTTGGTCTTTCGATAATTGCAGTTCCCCAAAATTGAAGACCTGGCTGCGTTAATTAGTAGATAAGAAGATACGATAAGAGGTCAGATCTTGGCTTTGATATATTTAATCTGGCTCGCTCAGAACTAGAGTTTCAATCTTCTTTTTTGTATTGCTTCACTTTCAGCGTCTCACAATAGTCTTGTGGACATGCGGACTTAACTGGCTTGAATTGCGAACTAATTGAAAGTCCATAGATTCAATTGTCGCAGCTTGCCGCGAGGTTGCGTGACAACACGCGAACATTCCTGCTTCCTTATTTTTCATTCAAACGCGGAATCAACATAACCAGATTGCATGGTTTGGTTCGGCTATCGAGTTGTTCTGAAATCAATTTTTGCCATGCGTCTTTGCAGGCACCGGGAGAACCGGGCATCACAAAAATGTAGGTGGTATTGGCCACACCGGCCAATGCGCGTGATTGCAGTGTCGAGGTTTTTATACTTTCATACGACAGCACGCGGAACATTTCGCCAAAGCCATCGATCTCTTTGTCGAGCAGTGGCGAGACCGCTTCTGGTGTGCCGTCTCTTCCTGTCACCCCGGTACCACCGGTAGAGAGTATTGCATCCACGTTTGAGTCGACTATCCAGTTACTCAGCGCTGCTCTTATCTGGTATTTGTCATCTTTGACAATCGCTTTGTCGATGCACTGGTGGCCTGACTTTTCAAGTTCAGACACCAGCAGCTTGCCGGATTTATCATCCGCTTCGGTGCGACTGTCTGAGACCGTCAGTACTGCGATATTAAGTGGTTTAAATGTATCAAAGTCAGTCATGGTGATTCAGCCGGTGTTCCTGTCTGGAATTATCTTACCTGTTTGGCAGCTATTTTTCCCGTTAGGGACGATTTGTTATGGGTGACTGGTCACAGCAGGCATTGGCTGTGAGACAATAGGTGACTGATCCTGACATAACACACAGGGTCTTCTTATTTTATCCGGGTGAGTCAACGCAAAATGTCAGAAAGATTGCAGAAGTTGATGGCTCGTGCAGGTATTGATTCGCGCCGTAAAATAGAAACTGCGATTACAGCCGGTGAGATTGTTCTCAATGGTCAGGTGGCAGAACTCGGCGCAAAAGCAGAGCCCGGAGATCGGTTGCGCTATGCAGGGAAGCGTTACCGTGTGGCTCAGGGCAGTGCACAGGTGGCGCGTGTTATTGCTTATCACAAACCCGAAGGCAAGGTGACGACTCGCTCAGACGAGCGCAATCGTCCAACGGTTTTTGAGGATCTGCCGCGACTTAAATCTTCACGCTGGGTGGCGATTGGCCGGCTCGATTTTAATACCACGGGTTTATTGTTATTTACCGACAACGGCGATCTGGCCAATGGTTTGATGCATCCGTCGTCAGAAGTTGAGCGCGAGTATGCGTGTCGTGTGCGCGGACCGGTCAGTGATGAAGATCTACGCAGGCTGCACGATGGTATTGAGCTTGAAGATGGTCTTGCGAAGTTTCAGCGCTGCTGGTTCGATGGCGGCACGGATAACAATCAGTGGTATCGCGTTGTACTAAGTGAAGGCCGCAACCGTGAAGTCAGGCGAGTATGGGCAACTCTCGGTTATCAGTTAAGTCGGCTTATTCGTGTGCGCTACGGTCCGGTGGAATTGCCTGGTTGGTTGCGTGCCGGGAAAATCACCGACGTAGAGGAGGGTTTGCTAACTCATCTGTATGAAGTGGCCGGCATCTCGCAAAAACATACTGATGCGCCGCTCAAACTGGAGTATGACGCGGTCAGGCGCGGTCGCAAACCAACACGAGGCGGTCGCCGACCTGGCAGAAGGTAGGTGCTAATTGCACCATTTACTATTTGTTCGCGGCCTACCGGTTACCGGTGCGGTAGATACAGCTGAATTTACAGCTTGTCTATTTCTTCATCGGTCGGGAAGCGGTTAAGTGATTTTTTCGAGAATACCAGTTCACCATCGCGGATAATCTCAAAAGCACCGCCACTGCCTTCGATAAGTTCAACTTTGTTATTTGAATCTGCAAGCAATTGGTCTCTCGCACGGAGAGCTGTTGGCTTGTAGTTTCACTGTACGCAGTATTCAATGCTATAGCGCTTCATTGCGTGGACTCCGGTTAACGGTATTGAGTAAATACCGGAAAAAAGAACTTTGAGAAATTTGCCCACCTGGTGCGGCAGGCTTAATTTGGCGGAGAGAGAGGGATTCGAACCCTCGAAACGTTTAACCGTTTACACACTTTCCAGGCGTGCGCCTTCAGCCACTCGGCCACCTCTCCGAAACTCTGAGAACTTAGACTTCCTAACTACCTTCCTGGCCATTTCCCTTGGGAGTATAGATCGGAGACGGAAAAGTGGACACATTACTGCCGACATCGGCAATCTTTGGTGTGCCACGCTTCTCGACCTCATCTATTCTGATGACAGCATGCATCGGGATAATGGTCTGATTAACGCCTTCAAATTCGGTTTTAAGCTTCTCCTCTGAAGGATCAACGACCACCGTGGTGTGTGCATCAAACATCAGCCCCTCAATAACCACAAAACCATATAGCTCGCCCTGATAAATATCGCGGGCGTACAGTTCGTATATTTTATCCTGATTGATAAAACGGATGCGATATACGTGTTCGTTTGACATCACGGTTTCCGGTCGGCGAGCATGCGGATGATAAAAAGCCAGTGGTTCGGTGCACAATCCTGTGCCGCCAACCCAGCGCGCGATAATAGCACAGGGAACCTCAGCGGTTATAGAGAGAAACTCCGGTTTTTGGACTCCTGACTGGTGAAAACAGTAATTTTAAATCACGCTGTTGATTGGCTCGACGTCGAGCCGAAACACTGATTTATCAACACCGTGGGACGGATAATATTTGCGTACCAGTGGATCGTGGCCTGGAATAATGTGATCTTTGCTGTCCGCCAGTTCGCGAAGGCGGTTGAATCCGCTCAGCATATTCTCAAGATCGACCACAATCGGAAACGGTTTGGCCTGCAGAAAATTCTCGTAGTAGTGACTGGCGTCAGATGCCAGTACAACATAGCCGCGGCGTGTGTTAACTCTCACGCATTGCAGACCTCGGGAGTGTCCGCCTATCAGGTGCACTTCCACACCCGGTGCAACTTCACCTGCGCCATCGTAAAAAACCACGCGTCCTGCAAAAACTCGCCGAACCATCTCGGCTATGTGCTCACCG
>CAYLZS010000368.1:0-4412 GCA_964388065.1 uncultured Granulosicoccaceae bacterium | reverse complement strand
AGTACCGACAGCTTTTCCGCCGCTATCATTAACCACTTTCTTTTCAAGCGTTAGGAAGGCTTCTGGTGGAGGCACGAAAACATCATCGTTTCTTAGTATGCACACAGCTTTATCACCAGCATTCAATGTCAGTGAATTACCGACCAGCGTACCCGCCGTACAACCCCAGGTACCGATATAGTTGCTCGGACCGCTCTCAGTGAGGCTGTATCCGCCGGGAGCAACACTTGCATCAGTAATTGCAGCATCACCAGTGATACCGGAAATATTTCCAGAACCAGTTGCCTTTAAAGCAAAGTCACTTACAACTGCGGTTCCACCGCTGTCGTTGACCACTTCTTTGATTAAAGTTAGTTCAGCGGTACCAAATACCCAGTAGTCGAGCCTCTCTCTGGTGTGATTACGGGTCGTATCTCCCGCAAAAATCTCTTCATCTACTGCACTGACAATTTGATTGGGTGGTAGCGGGTCTGCACCATAAAGCACCGACCATGAACCGTTTCCTCCATCCTCTCCCTGCTGAGCACTTACACCAATGTTATAATCACGTGACAACCCATAAGTGTAACCATTGTTTGCTGCATTGTTTCCAGCAACAGAGTCTGCTCCGCTGCCCAGTTCAAAAATAATATTATTGACTGTGCCACTGCCAGCTTCAGCTACCAGGTAGCCTATTGTTTCCGGGTTTCGGCTACCGGCTATCATGCCGATATGTTTGCCAACACAGATACCATCAGCATGACCTGCCTGAAAAGGTTCACTTTGTCGTGCTTCACAATCGTTGTTGTAGAAAACACTTGCTCGATTGTCGTTGTAACTAATAACCTGGCCGAGCACTACATGATCGGTGTAGGTTTGAGTTATTGATGCGCTGACATTTTCGAGCAATCCAAGATTCCATCCACCATCTGTAGAAAACTGACCACTGGTTTGATCAGACACAACGGTATGTGCTTCGTACCTCGTGCCATTAGGCAGGGTATAAGCACCTTCGTCGGATATTAGACAATGGACATCACCCGCTATGGCCGGCCCGTCTTCCCAGCCCTGAATGCGAATATCAAAAGAATTCGCTGTAATATTTCGAATACGTACAGCAGCAGGCGGATAGGTATAATTCGGATTAGCTCCGGCAAACGAAACCAGGTTGTAAGTACAAATCGGTATGGCGTTAGAGTAGGTATTGCCCAACGGCACCGTCTGCCAATTCGTGCCGACATTGTTTATCAAATGCACTTCCAGATCTGGCGTAAGCACCGCAGCAGTTGCATGATTCGCTACAGAAAAACCAAACACAATCAAACACGCAGAAACACACCTGCGGGCGCACGCAAGCACTGGAGTTGCCTCAGACATGAGCCTGATAACCCTTGAGAAAAGAAACTGCAATGTAGTTTCCGGATGCATTTATCGTATAGAGCAAGTGCGTCAGCACAGAGCGTTTGCGTGGAGTGAAATCAAAACTCTGACGTCAAATTTCTGCGTCTCTGCTGTAAGTAGTGTTTAAATAAGCTGAAAATTACAACTCCTGTACCAACCGGTGAATACATTCCCAATACGGACCCTTTTTCAGATAAGTCGCTGAATACATTCCCGGTGGAAATACAACGGAGTGAAATTACGTAGACAATTTCACAATGCGCGGACGGATGTGAATTCGTTAAGGATGCGGCGGGAGTGAGGGTAGACGGCGCGACAAAAAAATAGCGCTGCAACACGAAGGTCAACTTATTTATCGACAACTTATTGACCTAAGCTGTGGCAGTACGATTGAATCTTTAGATTTATAGTTTTTTATTATTGTCAGAAATCCGCAACTGAAAATCACCACAATAACTGGATCAAAATAGCTGCCATTCAGGGAAGTCCGTTTTTTGTGATGTACTTAAAATTCTCTTTTTTGTAGAACAATAGACGTTAGCTAAGAGGATATTGTGAAACGCACAATTACTCAGGGTGTTACCGCAGATTATTATCTGGGAGTATTTTATATCGAAGGAGTGAATGTAAGATGCTTTATCAAGATAAATTTCCCGCTCTGTGTATTTGCCTGGCTGTACTAACAACTTCTCTTTTCACGAAGCAGGCAGATTCCGCTGAGTGCATGGCATCAGGCTCATCGTTTAAAGAGGCCGCTAAGAATTACGCCTTAAATTGTTCATTGACGCGAAAAGATTGTGATCCAATAAATGGACGCTGGTATTGTTCAAGCGAATCAATTACTGAACGAAACTCATTGCAAATTACAGCATCACAGCAAAGCTCTATAACTTCTCCACCACTACCTTTTGTGTTGACCGACAGACAGGCACAAGACGTGACTGACTGTATCGATACGGATAAAGATGGCTGGGGATGGAATGGTGTTGAATCATGCAAGATAACCAGAACGATCGTATCTTCTAACAGATTGACTGACAGACTAACCCTCGAGAACTTACACATTCAAGACCACGTTGCCGAATTTTCGACACAGGATATTACCGACTGTATCGACTCGGACAATGACGGCTGGGGATGGAATGGCGTCGAATCTTGTAAAACCACTTTAGCAACTGAAGCATCCGGTACAACCGCAAGTACAAATACAGAATCGGAAGCTCCGGGAAACTGCGAAAAACTTAATTCTGGCAACTACCATATAACCGATCTGGTCACAGACGTGTTTCTAACAGCCGGTCAATCGAACGCTACCGGGGAAAAAACACTCTATGAACCTTACATACAGTCCAAAGACAAAATAAATGATCGCGTATTGGTTTGGACGGAAAAGAACCAATGGGAAGTTGCTAACCCGAGTACTCAGTCATGGCATAGCGGTAAATATCCGAGCGGCAGAAATATTATCTATAACCACCCTGGATTCCAGATAGGTCGCGCAATCGCCGAGCTGGATGAATGCAGAGTGGTTGCCTTTATCGCGACTGCTGCAGCGGGCAAGCAGATAGACTACTGGCGTGAAAATCAGGACGGTCACTTCAGCTACATAGCGGATAAAGTAACCAACGCAATTAATTCACTACCGGTCAGGCATCAGGTGGATATGATTTGGTGGATGCAGGGTGAGTCAGATAACGATCAGTTAGTAAACAGGTACTATTACAAATTGAACGATTTAATTACAGCATTCAGAAGTGAAAGCTGGTTCCCGTCAGATGGATACTTTTTAGCCAATGAGACCGGTTGGAGTCCTTATGCAAATGAGGCAATAAGAAAGCTCGGTAATGATAATAATGTGTTTACAGATCACAGTCGCGGTGAAGACTCACCAGATGATCGCTTTCCACATATAACGAGCGAAACAGTTAAAACCCATTTTAATGAAATTGCGCTGCGCAAGATCGGGGACATTGTTGCAAACAAATACGTATATGAATATTTAAAGGCCAGGAAAAACGGAAACTGATCCGAGATTGAGGGGAAGAAAGATGTTGAAGCACGGCGGGTAGCTTCTGGTCAGTTATCAAGCCAGGCAACAAGAACACACAAGCTGTGCTGTCTGTTGTATTTGCTGGTTGATCGGATGTTAAGTGTAGCACTGGCTCCTTCCTGTTAAACAATGTCACACACGGTACAGAAGGCCGCTGTTTTGTCCGATAATTGAATGTACTTATTAAGAATTGAGCAGCCTGCTCCCGCTAGCCAAAGCAAAAAAACAGGCCACTCAACAATCAGCATCCTTACTGGTCCTTTTTCGTCGCCCGTTACATCACGGGTGATGCTTCCCTTCTTCCTTTTGAAAACCTACACTCTACTGAGCTTTCCAGTGAATCATCGGCATTGGATGCCTATAAACTATAGACTCTAGAGTAATTCCATTTTTTGGTGCTGATACTAAGGTACCGTTTGGATACCCGTATAGTGGGAAGTTAAACTGTGGGCAAGTATCAAGCCGCATAACCGATACAGCAAAATCGCCAATATCTTATAAGCAAGTGTTATTTTAGTTGGCTGCTTCTATATTCGTACTAATCACCACTCACCAACAAGGGAGGCGTCAAGTGGTTCCCACCCAGTAGTATACTGAATACCGATTTTTCAATCAAAGAGCCATTTGCGCCGCCTCGTTTGAAGTCGATCAATAGCGATGACTTCAAATCATATACAGCCGAAACGATCCATTCGTGACCGTCGGGTGATTTCCAAATTTGCCCCAGACGTGCTTTTGCCAGATTGGTTTCTACCACAATACACTCCTTGTTAGGTGGTCTGCGCGCGCGATCCTGCGCACAATCAAAGTAACGGCAATTGACTACCGTTGCTTGAGCGTAGTTGCATAAACCGGACCAGCGTCAGTACTCTCTGTACGCCCTAACTTAGTACACCCCAACTTACTATTGGTTTCTCTTTAAGAAGAACTTGCTTCAGTATAAGTAACGATGAGCGGGAGGCGAAACCAAGGCAGTCACGTG